>JAAZGG010000043.1 GCA_012511355.1 bacterium
ATGCGACTGAGTTATTTGAAAAAGCAACGAATACTAATATCTTATTAGATGAGCATATCAAAGAAATTATGAAGGTCTTCGATAGCAAGGAAGACGTTGAGTACTTTGCTCGATCGGTGCCTCATGATGAGATTGTTAAGAATAAGTACAACCTAGCTGTTAGTAGTTATGTGGAGGCTAAAGATACCCGCGAGAAGATTGATATTGTTGAATTGAATGCTGAAATTGAAACGATAGTAGCTAAAATTGATGAGTTGCGTGCAGAAATTGATGTCATTGTGACGGAGATTGAAGGTGAGGAAAGAGAGTAATGAGTAAGCTTGGTTTTGTGGAAAAGTTACTCAATGAGAGTGAAGTTGAGTGGATACCTTTAGGAACGCTGGTTAAAGTTTTAACAGCACCGTCGAAGCTTAATAGAGGGGCTTATCAAGAAACAGGAGAGCTTCCTATTGTGGATCAAGGAATTGAGTTCATCGCTGGTTATACTAGTGAAGCAGTGACCCCAGTAGAAGAGGGTGAGTATGTGATTTTTGGTGATCACTCTGAGCATATAAAGTTTGTAGATTTTGCTTTTGTACAAGGAGCCGATGGAATTAAGATTCTTTGTCCAATTTGGGCTAGTGCTAAATATATTTTCTATGCTTTTCAGAAATTTTATATAAAAGAACTTAATTACAAAAGACACTGGTCAACCGCACAAAAAACATTAATTCCTATTCCATGCCCGAGCGATGCCGAAAATTCCCTTCGGATTCAAAATAAAATTGTTGAGATTTTGGACAATTTTACGGAGCTTACAACGGAGCTTACAACGGAGCTTACAGCACGTGAGCAACAATTTAGTTACTATCGTGAAAGCTTGTTAAATTTTGATCAAGATGAAGTAGAGCACTTACCATTAGGTAAAAAAGGCGTAGGTGAATTCATTCGTGGTCGCACATTACTGAAAAAAGATTTCACTGAGTTAGGTGTAGGCTGCATTCACTACGGTCAGATTTATACACATTACGGCACATATGCTACAGAAACTCTAACTTTTGTTTCCGAAGAGTTTGCCGAAAAAGCGCGCATGGCTAAGTATGGTGACTTAGTGATAGCGACAACAAGTGAAACCGATGAGGATGTTTGTAAGGCTGTTGCTTGGTTAGGGGAAGAGGAAATAGCAGTAAGTAATGATGCTTGTATTTATAGACATAACTTAAATCCAAAGTTTGTTTCTTATTACTTCCAAACAGAGCACTTCCAAAGACAAAAAAGACGTTATATAACGGGTGCTAAGGTGCGTCGAGTTAATGCTGATAATTTAGCTAAGATATTAATTCCAGTACCTTCACTAGAAGAACAAGCCCGAATCGTTTCAATCCTCGATAAATTCGACGCTTTAATCAACTCAATCACCGAAGGCCTTCCTCGTGAGATCGAGTTACGCCAAAAGCAATACGAATACTATCGAGACCTGCTATTGAGCTTCCCTAAGCCAGAAGCAGCTTAAAAAGGTTCATCGTTGGATTTATCATAAGTGAGCAGTCTAAAAGTGGTTGTTTCCATCTTGGAAACAACCACTTAATTTAAAAAAGCATAAAAGGAATTCAAAGGTACCATTAATGACGGATTACAAAACCATCGCTCAGACGCAAAATTACATCGTTTTAGATAGATACGTTAAAAATTGGGAACTTGGTCCTGACTACCAGAGTGAAGCTCAGC
>JAAZGG010000044.1 GCA_012511355.1 bacterium
AAATATTAAAAAATTATCGTGGCGCTATCATTTCGGTTAGCCATGATCGTAAATATATTGAAGAAGTTGCCGATACCATTTATGAATTGACTAAAGAAGGTTTAAAAAAGTTAATTTAATATATTGACAATTTAAAAGATAGAGATATAATTATGTACAACACATGAATAAATGCTCATTTGTTTAAAGGAGAGATAAAATGATAACAAAATGTGAAGTTAATGTTGTACATAATCAAGTTTTAGATTTAGTAAAATCAAAGCTGCCACCAGACGAGCAAATTTATGATTTAGCAGAATTGTTTAAAAATTTTGGTGATTCAACACGCGCCAAAATAATGCTTTCTTTATTTGAACACGAGCTGTGTGTTTGTGACATTACTAGTTTAATTGGTGTTACTCAATCAGCCATCTCGCATCAATTAAAGATTTTAAGACAGGCCAAACTTGTTAAGGCAAGAAAAAAAGGCAAAGAAGTTTTTTATTCTTTAGCGGATAAGCATGTTGTAACTATCATACAACAAGGTTTAGAACACGTATGCGAGTAGCTTGTCATCACAAGCACGGGGAAGAGCAAAAATGCTGTGCTTGTTCAGGGGGACACAGCCATCAAGGAAAGAACAAAAAGACTATTATCATTCGAATAGTGCTAGCCTTATTATTTTTTGTGCTAGCTCTTTTTAATCCTTTCTCATCTTTTCCCTCATTATACATATATTTAATATCTTATTTAATAATAGCGTATGACATCATTATAGATGGTTTAACTAATGTTTTTAGAAACAAAAATTTAGATGAGAAATTTTTAATGACTATCGCTTCTGTTTGCGCTTTTTTAATTCAAGAATATCGAGAAGCGGTTCTAGTTATTTTGCTTTATCAAATTGGTGAATTTATTCAGAACCATGCTGTTGATAAGGGTTATCAATCAATTAATAAACTTTTGAGTCTAAAAATCACCACCACGCATTTGTTAGTTGATAACCAACTTATTGTTGTTGGGGTTATGGAACTTAAAAAAGATGATACCCTCATAATTCGCCCAGTAGAGCAAATATCAGTAGATGGAGTGATTATTGATGGAGAAAGCAATCTTAACTTATCCTTTTTAAATGGAGAAAGTTTGCCAAAAAGAGTAAGTAGTGGCGATCAAGTTTTATCGGGATCAATAAACATGTCGGGTATTTTGAAAATTAAAGTTAAAAAAAGCGCTGAAGATTCCACAGCCAGTCAAATTTTAAAATATGTAAAAGAAGCGATGAAAGGTAAAGCAACTAGCGAAAAATTTATTACTAAATTCGCTAAGATCTATACACCTATAGTTGTTGGATTAGCAATTATAATAGCCTTTTTCCCTTTGTTGTTTGGTCAAGATTTTTCTTTTTGGCTTTATCGCGCCTTGACTTTTTTGGTGGTTGCTTGTCCTTGTGCTTTAGTTATATCAATACCTTTAAGTTTTTTTGTGGGGATAGCAAGCTCTGCTAAAAAAGGTGTTCTGTTTAAGGGCAGCAATTATTTGGAACTTTTTAGTAAAACTGACACTATTATCTTTGATAAAACTGGAACCTTGACCCAAGGAGATTTTTTAGTTTCTAAAATAGTTGGTGATAATGAAGAGAACATTTTGGAAAAAGCCGCTCTGGTAGAGTCTTTTTCTAATCACCCTATAGCTAGAGCAATAGTTAAAAAATACGGTAAGGAAGTAAATGCTAAACTTGATAGTTATCAAGAAATTCCCGGACAAGGTGTTAGTGCGTATTATCAAGGACATGAAATAAAAGTAGGAAAAGCCGAGTTCGTTAGTGAAGACATTCAAGAAAAAGAAGAAGGCACAGCCGTTCATGTTTCCTATAAAGGAGAGTATTTGGGTTATATAGTAATAACGGACGTCTTAAGAGATAGTGCTAAACGCACCATTGACGCATTTAAAAATTTAGGAATTGAAGTTGTAATGCTTTCAGGAGATAACAAGTTAAGTGTTGGACAAAGCGCTAAACAATTAGAAGCAGATACTTTTTATAGTAATCTTTTACCCCTAGAAAAAGTACAAATTATAGATGAAGATTTAAAACAAGAAAAGATAGTAACTTTTGTTGGAGATGGCATTAATGATGCTCCAGTAATCACTAAAAGTTCAGTAGGAATAGCGATGGGAAAATTAGGTAGCGAAGCAACCATTGAAGCTAGTGATGCCGTTGTTATGAGTGACGATTTATTTTCGCTTGTAGAATCAAAAAAAGTAGCGAAAAAAACCATAAAAATAATCAAAGAGAACATTATTGGGATCATTGTGATTAAGACCTTAGCCTTGACGCTTGGAGTCCTTGGTTTTTTACCGATTTGGGGCGCAGTACTTGCCGATGTTGGTCTTTGTCTCTTAGCAGTTTTTAATGCTTTAAGAATTCGTTTTTAAAATTAATTTAACGATTAATAATTATATATGTTATAATCTTTCCATTGAAAGATTATTTTTTTTGATGAATAAAACCAAAAACGACACATGAATGGTTATTCGCAAAAAATAAAAAAATCCTTGAAAAAAGACACAAAGAGGTAGATACTATTGTTAGACGGAGGTGTATTTTATGAATAATTGTCGACGTATTGACCCTGAAACCCTGAAACAAGTTGCCAACTTAGCCGCTCAATACAAGGGCCGCGAAGATATGCTTGTAGAAGTTTTAGGGCAGGTCCAGAAAATTGCCTGCAATTCTGTACCAGAAGAAGTTATCTCTGTTATTTCTAAGGAAATGGGGATACCTAAAGCAAAAGTATATTCAGTAGCCACATTCTATGCCTTTTTCTCTGTTCAAAAAAGAGGAAAATATGTAATTAGAATGTGTAAGTCAGCTCCTTGTCACATCAAAGGAGCCCAAGAGGTTTTAGCAGCCATGGAAAAATTCTTGGGTATTAAAGTTGGAGAAACAACTTATGATGGCAAGTTTACCTTAGAAACCTGTGAGTGTTTAGGTATTTGTGATCGCTCACCAGCTATTATGATTAACGATGAGGTTTTTGGTCCACTTAAGCCCGAGGACATTGAAGATCTTATCTCAAAGTTTGAATAGGAGGGATAAGAAATGAAACAAACATTAAAAATCCTTCGTTATGCTGATAAAATTGATCCAGTCAGTGTTAAAGATTATGTCAAAGTTGGGGGCTACGAAGCTTTAAGAAAAGCGGTAGAGAATCCCGACAAAATTATAGACACCATGAAAGCTTCTGGGCTAAGAGGCCGGGGCGGAGCGGGTTTTGGTGTCGGGCAAAAATGGTCCTTTGTAAAGAATACCAAAGCAGATGTTAAATATGTTGTTTGTAACGCTGATGAAGGTGAACCAGGGACTAATAAAGACCGAGTTATAATTGAAAAAGTCCCACATTTGATGCTTGAAGGCATGGCGATTTCGGGTGTGGCTGTTGGTTCAACCAAGGCTTACATATATTTGCGAGCCGAATATGTATATTTAAGAGAGAATTTAGAAAAGGCCATTGCCGAAGCTAAGGCCCAAGGCTATCTTGGTAAAAAAATCATGGGTAGTAAATATGATTTTGATATAGAAGTTCGCCTAGGGGCGGGAGCCTATGTTTGTGGTGAAGAAACCGCAATGTTAGAATCCATTGAAGGCAAACGGGGCGAGCCACGTTATAAACCACCATACCCTGGTGTTGAAGGTTTATGGCAAAAACCAACAATTATTAATAATGTAGAGACCTTTGTTAATGTACCGCTTATTATTACAGATGGTGTTGAGGAATTCCGTAAATATGGTTCAAAAAATAATCCAGGAACAAAGTTATACACTCTTTCTGGCAATATTAAAAATCCAGGAGTTTATGAGTTTCCAATAGGAATCACTATTCGCGAACTTTTTGAGAAGGTTGGCGGCGGCTGTCCTAATGGTAAGAAGTTAAAAGCCATTCAAACAGGCGGAGCTTCTGGAAATATAATTCCCCCATCTTTGTTAGATACACCTTTTGATATTGATCCCTGTAATGCGGTTGGGGCCACTTTTGGAGCTGGGGATTTGATGTTTATTGATGAAGATCAAGACATTATTGATGTCGTTGAAAATTTAACTGAATTTTTCGATGAAGAGTCCTGTGGCCAGTGCACACCTTGTCGCGAAGGAAATCGCCGCTTGTTAGAATTAATTAGGAAATTTAAGGACGGAACCGCCGTTTTAGAAGATTTGGAATTAATGGAAGAATTATCAGAAGTCATGTGCGATACCTCTTTATGTGGTTTAGGACAAGCTTCCGCCAAACCGCTGCAGTCGGTTATTAGATTTTTCCGACCCGAGTTTACGAAAAACATGAAGGGAGGTCATCAATCATGAAAGTTACTATAAACAACCAAGTTATTGAAGTTCAAGAAGGGATGACAATTTTAGAAGCAGCCCAACAAATTGGTATCAAATTACCAACGCTTTGCCATCATCCTGATCAAGATGTTAAGGCCCATTGTCGGGTTTGTGTTGTTGAGGTTGAAGGCCAAAGAGTTTTACAACCGGCCTGCTCTTTCCGTTGTTTTGATGGCATGGTCGTTCACACCAATACCGAAAGAGTAAGAAAAGCGCGGAAGATGGTACTAGAACTGATACTAGCCCATCATAACCAAGATTGTTTACATTGTGCGCGCAATCAAAGTTGTGAATTACAAACTTTGGCCGCCCATTATGGATTTAATGAGGAAAATCGCTTCCCCTTGCGCGTAAGAGGAGAGGGAATTGATATGTCCAGCCCTTCTATTGTTCGCGATCCTTCCAAATGTATTGCCTGTGGGCGCTGTGAATGGGCCTGTAGTCAATATCAAGCAGTTCATGTTTTATCACGCAAACATCGTGGCTTTGAAACTTATTTTTCCACACCTTTTGATATGCCCTTTGACGAGAGCATCTGTGTCAATTGTGGACAATGTGTTCAAGCTTGTCCTACTGGGGCTTTAACAATTCGTGATGATACCGAAGAAGCCTGGGCGGCAATTAACGACCCCAAGAAGGTCGTAGTAGCTCAAGTAGCACCGGCCGTTAGAGTAAATATTGCCGAAGCCTTAGGTGAAGAAAGTGGAACCATTAGTGTTGGTCGTTTAGTAACGGCTCTTAAAATGTTGGGCGTTGACTATGTTTTTGATACTGATTTTACGGCCGACTTAACAATTATGGAAGAAGGAACAGAATTAATTGAACGCTTAACTAATGGTGGTGTTTTGCCAATGATTACTTCTTGTTCACCGGCCTGGGTAAAATTCTGTGAGACCTTTTATCCTGAACAACTTGGACATTTATCAACGGCTAAATCACCTCAGGGGATGTTTGGAGCCATTATTAAAGAATGGTATTCTAAGAAAATAGGCAAAACTCCACAAGAAATGTTCAGTTTATCAATTATGCCTTGTACTGCCAAAAAATATGAAGCCAAAAGACCAGAATTAGGTCGTAATAACTATCAAGATGTTGACTGCGTTTTAACAGTTCAGGAATTAGCTAAAATGATTAAGAGTGCCAACATTGATTTTGGGGCCTTACCAGAGAGTGAATTTGATAAGCCTTTCGGTTTAGGTTCTGGCGCTGGAGTCATTTTTGGAGCGACAGGCGGAGTTATGGAAGCGGCCTTGAGAACGGTTTATGAAATTGTAACAGGTAAGGATTTAGAAAACATTGACTTTACAATGGTCCGTGGCTTAAAAGGGACAAGAGAAGCCACAATTCAAGTTGGCGATCTTCCAGTAAAGGTTTGTGTCACCTCTGGTCTTGCTAATGCAAGAAAGATTATGGAATTAATTAAAGAAGGCAAAGCCGATTATCATTTTATTGAGATTATGGCTTGTCCAGGTGGTTGTATTGGTGGAGGCGGCAACGCCTATCGCAATTGGGCTAAAATATCAGCTCGTAGAAAAGCTCTTTATAAAATTGATGCTGAAAAATTACCCGTTCGTCAATCCCATAAAAATCCAGCGATTAAGGAATTCTACCAAGATCTGGGTGTTAAACCCGGAGAAGGAATTGCTCACAAATTATTCCATACCCACTATACTGATAAAAGTCACGTTGATATTTAAAAGAATATTTATTGAAAATAAAAACCACTTAGTAAAAATGCTAGGTGGTTTTTTATGTCTTTATTTATTGATAACAATTAAAGGATATTGTATCATATAAGACAGAAAGGGGCGGTTTTTTGATGAACAAAGCATTAAAACTTATTAAAAAGAACGCTTTATTGTCAAAGATCGATTCGCAACATTTAAAAGAATTGATCACTAATGGCCAAATTTTAATTAAGACTTATCAAAGAGGCGAAGAAATTTTGACACCGCAAGAATTTGAGCGCAGTCTCATTCTAATTCTTTCTGGTCGAGTCAATGTATTAAAAAGCGGACTTAACCAAAAAGAGACTTTTATCAATTGTCTTAAAGAAAACGATCTTTTTGGAATGGCGAGTTTGTTTTATGAAACAAGCGAATATCCTTCTAAAATAATTGCTAGAAAAAGATGTCGTCTTTTAATAATTCCTAAAGAAATTGTTGAGCAATTATTGGAAAGTGAATTGGACTTTGTTAAAGCCTATGTTAAACTCCTTTCGCAAAAAATTCATTTTTTAAATCAGAAAATTAGAACTTTTACTGGAGGAGATGCCAGTGAAAAACTCTATTTATGGTTAAAAATGCAAGCCCAAGAAAACCAGGATTTAATTTTGCCTTGTTCTATGTCGGAAT
>JAAZGG010000045.1 GCA_012511355.1 bacterium
CCCCTGAGCGATAAATTCATCTTTACGCTGGTCAAGATTGCTCTTCATAATAGCTTTTTTAATAGAGTTTTTAGCCCCATTCGTTTTGACAAACTTTAACCAGTCTTCATTGGGAAGTTGTGGCAATTTACTGGTTTTGATATCTACTACATCCCCCGTCTTTAAATGGGTGCTGAGCGGTACTAAAACCCCATTGACCGTGGCTCCGATGGTATTGTGTCCAACTTGGGTGTGAACACGATAGGCAAAATCAACAGGTGTCGACCCTTTAGGTAGATCAATGACTCGTCCCTTGGGGGTTAAAACGTAGACATTAGCTTCAAAGATATCCTGTTGTAAGGACTCCATATATTCTCTAGCGTTGATTTCCGCTTGTTCATCACTGATGGAAACTAGCTCCCTAAACCAGTGGAGTTTTTCTTCAATTTCTTTTTGCTCAGCCTTAGAGCTATAGTTAGTGTTTTCTTTATAGCGCCAGTGGGCGGCAACACCGGTCTCGGCAATTTCATCCATATCCTTAGTGCGGATTTGAATTTCAAAAATCGCCCCATCTTCAGCGACGATGGTGGTGTGTAAGGATTGGTATAGATTAGGCTTAGGCATAGCTACATAATCCTTAAAACGACCGGGAATTGGTCGATAAGTCGCGTGAATATAACCTAAAATCTCATAGCAATGCGGGACGGTATCGGTGATGATACGCAGGGCATGCAAATCATAGATTTCTTCAAACATCCGATGATTGACAAACACCTTTTTATAAATACTGTAGATGCTTTTTACCCGGCCAGAAATACTATGCGGGATGTTGTATTGTTTTAACAAATTTTCAATTCGAACATTCATCGCATCTAAGGTAGCCTTGCGTTCAATCTCTTTTTTAGCTAAGAGGTTTTTGATTAGGCCGTACTTTTCAGGTTCTAAATATTTTAGGGCTAAATCTTCTAGTTCGCTTTTGACGGTATTGATACCGAGTCGATGAGCAATGGGGGCAAAAACCTTAAGGGTTTCCTGGGCAATTCGCTTTTGTTGTCCATAATATTCATGAGCATAAAGGGTGCGCATATTGTGCAGGCGATCAGCAAGTTTTATGATAATCACCCGAATATCTTTAGCCATGGCAATAAAGATTTTGCGGTGGTTTTCCGCTTCGAATTCTTCATTGGTGGCGGTTTTTAAACGACCGACTTTGGTTACCGCTTCCACCATGTCGGCCACTTCAATACCAAAAAGTTCAGCAATTTCACTATATTCTTTCCCACAATCCTCAATCGTATCGTGTAATAAACCGGCGGCGATGGTTTGTGGGCCAGCCTGAAGACTTGCTAAAATATAAGCGACATTAACAACATGACTAACATAAGGATCACCGGTTTTGCGAAACTGACCGTCGTGAGCCTTCTTGGCATATTCATAAGCCGCGGTGATTAAATCAATACTTTCTTTCTGGGTAAGGTAGCGCCCGGCTACAGTTAACACCTCGTCGAAAGATTTTGAGTTCTTTTCCATCCAAGGTGTCACCTCACTTTCTACCTTGTCAGGAAGTATAAATTATATTAATCGTTAACGCCAAAGAAGATGTATTCTTCGACTTCATTAGCCTCTTTAACCCGGGGTTTTTTGCGAGCTTTCCGTTTGGCACGAAGTACGGCAAAATGACTATCAAAATAGACCCAAATATGGGGTAAAAAGAGATAGCAACCATAAAAGGCTACTATAGAGGCTAGGGCTAAAATAACATTGGCTGCAAGGATACTGGCGCCGGAGAAAAGTAGTAAGGCGATGATGATGGCAAATAAGCTAATAGCACTAAAGATTTGACCATACATCGTATCTTGCAAGGCTTTATTGTAGTAGACTCTCCTACTCTCAGTAGTCCAAACTTCTTTTGATTCGGCCACACTTTCCCTTAATCGATCAAAAGTGACGACCATATTATTAATAGAATAAAGAAGCAAAGCTAGAATAATAATCACCGTTTCAATACCGAAACTCAAGCGAGTTATTGCCAGTAAGCCCAGTATTAACAAAACATTATGGGTTAAAGTGATAATGCCAGCCACAGCATACGAC
>JAAZGG010000046.1 GCA_012511355.1 bacterium
GTTCAAGACAAGGTAGTGGGGAGTATCCATGATTTAAAAATAGCCCCTATCAAGAATTCACAGTTAGCCTTAAGTTATTATTTATCTTCTTTATTAGCGACAATGATTGTTTGTTTAAGTGCCATGGCAATTTTCTTAGTTTATTTAGCAATTGTCGGTTGGTATTTAAGTTTTGTTGATGTATTATTGTTGATTTTTGATGTATTTATCTTAGTGTTTTTTGGAACAGCACTTTCTTCAATTATCAACACCTTCCTATCAACGCAGGGGCAAATTTCAGCAGTTGCCACCATCATCAGTGCTGGTTATGGCTTCATTTGTGGCGCTTATATGCCTATTTCTACTTTTGGCAGTGGCTTACAAAAAGTTCTTATGTTCTTACCCGGCACCTATGGCACTTCTTTATTACGCTTCCATGCTTTAAGAGGGGTCTTTAAACAGATGGCTTTAGAACAGGCTCCAGCTGAGGCAATCATAGGACTGCAAAATGGTGTTGATTATAATGTCTACTTTTTTGATCAACAAGTTTCAGTTCATGCGATGTATTTAATTTTAATTGGCAGTATTGTACTTTTCTTAGCTATCTGTATTTTGATTAATAAACTTAGGAAACGTTAATTGTTTCTTTATCCATTAAGTATAGAGTTTGAAGCCTTCATTTAAATAGTTGAAGGCTTTTTTAAATTAAACTTATTGTAAAGCACTTCTTTCGTTGAAATAAGGCTTCAAAAAATGTTAAAATAACATATGGAAATTGAGGGATTTTATGACAAAAGTGATGCTTGGTTTAAGCGGAGGCGTTGATAGCGCTGTCGCGGCTTATCTTTTAAAAAAGCAGGGCTATGAAGTAGTAGCAGCTTTTATGCGGAATTGGGATTCTTTAGTCAACAATGATATTTTAGGGAACCCTAATTTTGGTGGTGTCTGTCCGCATGAGCAGGATTATAATGATGCGAAAAGAGTAGCTGAGCAATTAGGCATTTCTTTATTGAGAGCCGATTTTGTTGAGGAGTATTGGCAACAGGTCTTTCAGTATTTTATTGAAGAATATCGTGAAGGTCGTACACCTAATCCCGATGTTTTCTGTAATAAATATATTAAATTTGATGCTTTTTTAAACTTTGCTAAAGAGCAAGGAGCCGAGTTAATTGCTACTGGACATTATGCAAAAAGAGTAGGAAATAAACTGTATAAGGCCTTAGATAAGAATAAGGATCAAACATATTTTTTAGCACTTTTAAGTGAAGAACAAATCAAGTCTTGCCTCTTTCCTTTGGGTGATATTGAGAAGAGTGAGGTTCGCAAAATCGCTAAGGAGTTAGGTTTAGAAGTGGCTAGTAAGAAAGATTCAACTGGTGTTTGTTTTATTGGAGAACGCAATTTTCGCGAGTTTTTAAAGAACTATATTCCAGCTAAACCAGGGGCGATTATTGAAAAGGAAACTGGTTTAAAACTTGGCGAACATCAGGGTGTTATGTATTATACCATCGGCCAAAGGAGAGGTTTAGGAATCGGGGGTATTTCTAAGCATAAAGCCGGCAGTTATTATGTCTGTGATAAGGATTTAGAGCGCGCGATATTATATGTAACCCAAGGTGAAGAAAGTAAATATTTATATCATGATAGACTTGTAGTAAAGGAAGTAAATTGGCTTGGGCCTAAGCCTGCTTCTAGTTTTAAATGTCAGGCGAAGTTTCGCTATCGACAAAAGGATCAAGCGGTAGAAATAAGTTTTTTAGATAAGAGTACAGTAGAAGTAAAATGTATGGAAAAAGTCCGTGCAATTACGCTTGGTCAAATCTGCGTTTTCTATGATGGAGAGCTTCTGCTTGGTGGCGGGATCATCGCCAAGGTTTGGCAAAATGACGAGTATTAAAGCCTATGTGCAATCCGTGATTTTTTATAATGAGAGCAACAATTATGCGGTTGTGCGGGTTAAGTTAGATCAGAAGAAAGATGAGCGCATAGTCTGCGTTGGTTATTTTCCTATACCCAATAAAGAAGAGCTTTGTTTATTTACAGGTGAATATGTCGATCATCCAAGTTTTGGGCGCCAGTTTAAGGTAGAAAGTTTAGAGAAAATTCTGCCCGATGGGGCTGAAGCGATTATTCGCTACTTATCGAGTTCGCTTTTTGCGGGTGTAGGAGTTAAAACCGCCGAGAAAGTTTATGCTGCTCTTGGTGATGATTGCTTGAACATTATTAAAGATAATCCTGAGCGTATTAAAGAAGTCAATATTAAAGAAGAACTTCAATCTACTATTGTTAGAGGCATTGCTGCTAGCACCCGCCTTGATGAGGCGATTAAACTCTTTGTCGGTCACGGTATTCAGATGAAGTATTTAATCAAGATGGATGCCTTATATGGGAAGGATTTAATTCCCATTGTTTTAGAAAACCCTTATATTTTGATTAAGGATATTGATGGTCTAAATTTTAAAACTGTTGATCGAGTGGCAAAGAGTTTGGGGATTACAGAATGCGATAGTCGGCGACTTGATGCCTTGTTAATTTACATCAGTAAAAAGTTATGTTACCAAAGTCAAGACACCTATATTTCCCAAAATGATTTATACCGTTTTGCATCCCTAGAGGTTGGTCATTTGACCGAAGAGGATTTTCTTTCCTCTTTTCATCATCTTTTATTAGAGGGTGAACTTATCGATGAAGAAGGACGTATTTATTATGCTGACCTTTATCAGGCTGAAAAAGGTATTGCTAAATACTTAAAGCCTTATATCCTTAAGCGTGAAGGAAAACTTCCTGAAACCCTTATTGACCAAGAGATAAGCAGCATTGAACTACAAGAAAACATAGAATACTCTTGGGAGCAAAAAGAGACCATTAAAAAATGTTTGAATAATGGACTCAGTATCATAACTGGGGGACCAGGAACTGGTAAAACAACGGTGGTCAACGCCATCATTAAAGTTTATCAAGCCCTTTTTAAGGATGATGCTGTTGTTTTATGTGCACCGACAGGGCGAGCGGCGAAGCGGCTGAGCGAACTAAGCAATCAAGAGGCAACTACCATCCATCGCTTATTAAAGTGGGATTTAGACACGAATAAATTCGCCAAAAACTTTGATGATCCCTTGTTTGGCGGCCTTTTAATTATTGATGAATTTTCCATGGTTGATTGTCAATTGTTCTATCACTTGTTAGACGCGACCTATCCTTTTAAAAAGATTTTATTGATCGGTGATGATAAACAATTACCACCGGTTTCCCCTGGCGATGTCTTACGTGATTTATTGGAACTCCAGCGCATTCCAACCACCGAATTAGTGCAAATTCATCGTCAAAAAGAGGACTCGGGTATTATTCCCCTTTGTTATGATATTCGCAAAGGTAGTTTAAATAAAGAAAACCTTAAAAAAAGTGATGTCCATTTCTATAGTTGTGAAAGTCGTAAAGTACGAGAAATGATTTTGACTTTGGTTAAAGAAGCGGTTAGTGAAGGCTTAAATCAGGCGGATATTCAAGTTTTAGCCCCAATGTATGCGGGGACAGGAGGGATTGATAGTTTAAACGACTTACTGCGTGATTATTTTAATCCAGAATCTTCAGATAAAAAGGAAGTGTCTATTGAGCGCACGACCTATCGCATTGGTGACAAAATTTTGCAACTAAAAAACCAACCTGATGACAATTTTTATAATGGCGATATCGGTTGGTTAGAAGAGATTATTGAAGATGGCAGAACTTTAAAACTTTTGATAAATTTTGATGATAATTTAGTGCAGTATGTCAGTGGTGATTTTATGAACATCACTCATGCTTACTGTATTTCGGTTCATAAATCACAGGGTAGTGAGTATTCTTATGTCATTATGCCGATTTTGCCAGAGCATAGAATTATGTTAAAAAGAAAACTCATTTATACTGGGGTCAGCAGAGCTAAAAAACGTTTAAGTTTAATTGGTGATTTACTAACTTTTGAACGCGGTCTTAAAAGAGTGGAACAAAATGTTCGAAAAACGAGTTTAAAAGAGCGAATGTTGGAATATTTAGAAGGATAAAATTAAAAACGAGCCTGTGGCTCGCTTTTATTTATAACTAGGAACACGAAAACGCCCTTTTATAAATCGAATAGGAGAAACCATTGTAAAAGCTTGTTCATCAACTTGTTCGATTAGTTTAACTAGGTTGCGAACCTCATTTTCTAAAACAATGGTACGAAGTTCGTAACGCTTATTTCCGGTATAGGCCCCTTCACATTCATAGATGGTCACACCGTGATGGGAGGTGCTAAAAAGCATATTAGACATTTCCTCTTTTTTATTAGTAATTATAGAAATCATCATTTTATTGTTACGAATATAAAGGACATTGATCATGACACTACTTACATACATAAAGACAATGGTATAGAGCATAGCTGTCCATTCTTGGAAGATAATGCCGCCGACAATTAAGATACAAGCGTTGATGATAAAACTATAAATACCAACTTTACGTCCTTTTTTAATACCGATTAGGGTGATGATAATATCCACTCCACCCCCAGAAGCCCCAGAATTTAGGGAAATACCGGTACTAGTACCTCCTAAAACTCCACCAGCAAGGGCAATCAACAATAAGTCGTTTTGTGAATTTAGACCGACAAAACTGAAAAAGTCTTGGGGAATGATAGAGATTAAAATTGAAGTTAAAGCGACAGTGATAATAGAGAATAGAGCATAGAAACGCCCGATTTTTTTATAGGCAATAATGGCTAGTGGTAAGTTTAAAACAAAATAAAAAATAGAATACCAAAGCGCTTGATTGCCACCTGCTTGATGAATAACTTTGGCAATGATTAAGGCAACCCCTGAAACGCCACCAGCTAACAAATGAGAACCAGGTGCTTGAATGAAGCAGCGAATTGCAATAGCGTAAAGTACAGCCGCCGCTATCGAAGATAAAGACATCCGCAACCAGTCTTTTTTAGTTAAATTTGGTCTAGCAACTTTACTCATTTTCATTTAATTCCCTTCATTGTATAAATATGGTAGCCTACGCCCCCAAAAAAGTAAAGATGGAATCAATCTAAAAACTTCAAAAAAGTTTAAAGAGGGCTTCAATTTTGGTAAGCATGATTTTTTTGGGTTTTTATTGCTATTTTCTTGACTATCTTTTATAATTTACACTGTAAATCGTTGATTAAGCAAAGTACTTGAACTTTAGATAGAGACTTAGTGTTTGGTGAAAACTAAGAAAGTGAAAGTATCGGCCACTTAGGAGAGGGTCTAACCAACCACGTCTAACCGCGTTAAGGTCAATCAAGGGCATAGGTTTTCCTATGAACTAGGATGGTACCGCGAGCAATCGTTCCTAGAACTGTTTTAGGAACTTTTTTCATAAGGAAGGATGATTTTTATGCGCAAGATGACAAGTACTGAAATTCGCAACACTTGGTTAAACTTTTGGGCCTCAAAAGGGCATATGATTGAACCAGGCGCTTCTTTAGTGCCGGTCAATGATCCAACATTACTATGGATTAATGCTGGAGTTGCGGCCTTAAAGAAATATTTTGATGGTTCATCTAAACCAAGTAGTAACAGAATTGCTAATGTTCAAAAGTGTTTACGAACTAATGATATTGATAATGTCGGTTTGACGGCGCGTCATCACACCTTTTTTGAGATGCTGGGGAACTTTTCCATTGGCGATTATTTTCGTAAAGAAGCCATCGCTTGGGCTTATGAGTTATTGACTTCGGAAAAGTGGTTTGCTCTTGATAAGGATAAACTTTATTTTACAGTTCATCCAGATGATCATGAGAGTAGAGAGTTTTGGTTAGCTCAAGGTGTTAAGGAAGATCATGTAATCAGCTGTGCAGGCAATTTCTGGGAAATTGGTCCTGGACCTTGCGGCCCTGATAGCGAGGTTTTCTATGATCGCGGTGAGAAATACGATCCTAAAAAGCTTGGTCTTCGTTTGATAAGTGAAGAAATTGAAAATGATCGTTATATTGAAATTTGGAACATCGTCTTTAGTCAATATAATTCTAAAGAAGGGCTTAAGCGTTCAGAATATCCCGAACTACCGCAGAAAAATATTGATACGGGAGCCGGTTTAGAGCGTTTTGCCTGTGTTTTACAAGGTACGGAAACTAATTTTGGAACCGATTTATTTTTACCAATTATCAAGAAAGTAGAAAAGTTTGCCAAATTAAAATATAATAAGAAAAATGAACTTTCCTATCATGTGATTGCCGATCATATTAGAACTTGCACCTTTGCTTTAGCCGATGGGGCCCTGTTTTCTAATGAGGGGCGTGGCTATGTTTTAAGGCGCTTGTTGAGAAGGGCGGTCCGCCATGCCAAAAATTTAGGTATTGAAGAAAACTTTATGGCTGAGTTATGCCCTGTCGTGGTGGAGATTATGCAAGAATCCTATCCATACTTAAAAGAACGCTTAGAACAGGTACAAAAATTGATTAAGGCGGAGGAAGAAAAGTTTGAGAAAACTCTTAATGCCGGGGAACAATTGTTGTTGAGTTATCTAGAAACTAAACCTGAAAGAATAAGTAAAGACGTAGCCTTTAAACTCTATGATACTTATGGCTTTCCACTAGAATTAACCGAAGAAATCGCTAAGGAAAGAAAACTAGAAGTTGATAAGGAGGGCTTTAAAGAAGAGATGGCTAAACAGAAAGAAAGAGCAAGAAATGCTCGTCTTAAAGCTAGTTCCATGCATCTACAGTCTAAAGATTTATTAGAGTTTGTCACGCCCTCAGAGTTTATCTATGATGGCAAACCTATAAAAGCGAAAATTATCGCTTTGTTTAAGGATGGCAAACTGGTTGATAAATTGGTTGATAATGGTGAAGTTGTTTTTGATCGCACCATCTTTTATGCCGAAAGTGGTGGTGAGGTCGCTGATTCAGGTTATATCAAGGCCAGTGGTGGAGAAATACTAGTAGAGGCGGTTAATAAGGCGCCTAATCATCAACATTTACACAGTGTTGACACTCAGGGCTGTGTGTTAAGTGTTGGTGAAGAAGTTGAACTAGAAATTGATATGTTAAAGCGGCAAAGAATCATGCGTAATCACTCCGCCTGTCATTTGTTACAGAAGGCTTTACAAGAAGTACTTGGTTCACATGTTAGCCAAGCCGGTTCTTACGTTGATGATCAAAAACTCCGTTTTGACTTTAATCACTATGAGAAAATAAGCAATGCACAACTAAGAAAAGTTGAAGAGCGGGTAAATGAGATTATTGATCAAGCTTTGATGTCGGATATTCGTTATTTACCTATTGAAGAAGCCCAAAAAATGGGGGCGATGGCTTTATTTGGTGAGAAATATGGTTCAGTCGTTCGGGTGGTAAATTTTGGTGATTGGTCCATTGAACTGTGCGGTGGCTGTCATGTTCAAAATACTGCCGATATTGGCGTTTTTGCCATTGAATTTGAAGAGAGTATCAGTTCAGGGGTGAGGCGAATTCAGGCTGAAACAGGACTTGGAGCCTATCACTTGTTAAAGTCACGCGAGGATCTTTTACAAGAAGTAGCAAATAAACTAGAGGCCTCTTCACTACTAGAGGTCAATGATCGTTTAGATGGTAAATTGCGTGAATTAAAAGAGAGTAAGGCGGAGATCGAAAAACTCGATCAAGAAATTGCCCACAATCTAGCAAGGGAATTAGAAAGTCAGGCTCTTTATCCTAAAGGCTATCCAGTGATTATCGGCCTTTTAGATGATGTTGATAAGAGCTTACCACTTAAAATTTTAGATTTGTTAAAATCTAGGCATTCGCAATATTTTATTTATTTGATAAATAAGAATGAAGAACGTTTGGCCCTGTTAGCCGCTTGTAGCCGTGACTTAGCTCGCCAAGGCTTGCATTGTGGCAAGATTATTCAAGCGACGGCCAAACTCTGTCAGGGTAATGGGGGAGGGCGGCCTGAAATGGCCCAAGCCGGTGGCAAAGATATCCGTAAAGTTGACGAGATTATTGATTATGTAAAGGAACTTTTTAAGTAATGCGCATTTTAGGTTTGGATTTAGGGACAAAAACCTTAGGGATCGCTATTTCCGATGAGCGAGAGATTATCGCAACCGGTTTAGAGAATTTTGAATTTAAACCTTTTGACTTTAAAGCCGCTTACCAGCGGGTCCAAGAGATAGTAGAACTTTATAAAGTCCAAGAGATTGTCATCGGTTTACCCTATCATTTGCATGGAGAACAGAGCAAAGGGGTTGAGATGGTCCTGCGCTTTAAGGCCCAGTTAGAAGAAGAACTTAAGTTGCCAGTTGTCACTTTTGATGAACGCTGGACTACTAAAATCGCTACTTCCTATCTTTTGGAAGCGGATGTTTCGCGCAAGAAACGTAAAAAAGTTATTGATAAATTAGCGGCAGTGGTTATTCTCCAAGATTATTTAGATCGAAAGGGGCGAAAAAAAGATGGTTGATGAAGAACGTAAACTAACAGTCGTATTAGATGACGGCAGTGAAAAGGACATGGAAATCATTTTAACTTTTAGGGAAAATGGTAAAGACTATGTCGTTTATTACGATCCAGACGATCCTAACGAAGAGACAGATATTTATGTAGCGACTTATGATGATGAATGGAATCTATACCCTTTAGAAAGTGAAGAAGAGTGGGATATGGTTGAAGAAGTTATCAACGCTTATTTTGATGAAATTCAAGATAAAGAGAGCGATCTTTAAATAGTGTTTATTCAGGGGTTCGGTCAAGATATACCAAATTGTTGAACCTTTGAAGTGTGCTGTTATTTTAATTATTCCTTGTGGCGATTGAAAAC
>JAAZGG010000047.1 GCA_012511355.1 bacterium
GGGGAACATAATCCATCAAATCGCCAATAATACTGCCATCAAAATTAAATAAATCGATGACATAGACCAATAAATTTTGCTCCTTATTAGCGGTTATTAACAGTTTTTCATACTCTTTACCAACGGTGGGGACAGTAAAGAATTGACCATAGTGTCGCAACTTAAAACAACGCTGACAAATGGCATCCTCACGATTATACAAGGTCGCGGGGATATAACCTTGTTCCTGATCATCTAAGGTCTGTAAAATCGCCCCACAACCAGGACATCTCTTCTCTTCTACCATCACTCCACCCCCTTCAGTCTACCACGTTTTTTTAACTTTTTCCTGATGATCTTATCAATAAAACGCAGGGGTCTAGTAATCGGTAAATCCCGCGGACTAAAAGGTTCAACTAAAATACTTTTAAAACCCAAACGATTGGCGAACCAAATATCCGTTAGTAGTTGATCACCGATGAGTATACTTTTATCAAGATCGACATTTTTTGCCTTAATGAAAGCTTTGAGTCTATTACGAAGAGGTTTACCGGTGGAACCAAAGTATTCAACCTGCAAGGCATCCGCCACTTTCTTGACTCGGTTTTCATGATTGTTAGAAATAATAAATAAGCGAAACCCCAAGGCCTTACACTTAGAGACGAAGGCATAAGACTCTTCACTTGGCAAGGGATTGTGAGCGGCGGTCAAGGTGTTATCAAGATCACAAAAAACATCAACAAAACCCATATCTTTTAATTTTTGGAGGGGGATATCACAGATTTTTTGGTGATACCAAGTTGGTTGTAATTTTCTCATAACTATAGATCATCTAAATAGTCAAAAATGGTTTGTTGACTATCCTCCTCTTCTTTAGTGGTGGGCTTATTTTCAATTATCTCTTCAGTAGGCTCATAGGTTTTGGTCTGCTCATCAATAACGGCAAAACTACCATCGGAAATTACTGTAAACCTTTCAGTCGGGTCTTCTAAAAGCGTTGACCTTATAATGCGGGCTAAAGCCGTAGCCTTGGTTGTTTCAAAAGTGATTTCTCTACTCCCTGAAATTGTCGATAAAACATTGATTTTATTATTTTCAGGATAAAGAACTGCCCCAACCAAATGATGAGTTTCTGAACGATAATATCTATATAATTCAAGCGGTTTTATTAAGCGATTACCATAAGTTAAGTTATAGGGATTAAAAACCTTTAAACCCCCGCGGTCAGTGATGATAAGCGCATTGGTTTTGACACCCTTATTTAAAACTAACATGGCGGCGATCTCATCATCCTTAGCTAATTTTAAAGCCTTAACCCCAGCGGCTCTTACCCCAACTAGTGAGACCTTATTTTCATGATAAGCATTGATCTTGCCTTTTCTAGTGAGCACTAAAATTTTGCTATCACCATCGGCATAAGCCATAGAAACCAGAGCATCACCTTCAGAAATATTCATCGCCTTTAAGGGCTTGCTATAACGCTGAACCACATAATCGGCTAAGCGGGTGCGCTTGATTAAGCCCTCTTCACTACACAAGACCAAACTGACATCCTTGCTAAAATCTTTAACTAAGATCGTGGCAATAATTTTTTCATCCCCAGCCAAACTGATGATATTGCTGATATGTTTACCCTCATCTTTCCACTTGTTCTCACTCAACTCATGAATTGGAATATAAAGATAATTGGCTTTATCGGTAAAAGCTAGAAGAATATCGGCGGTATTGGCTTGCCCAGTAGCGACAATGATATCCCCATTTTTACAACCTGGCATTGCCCCTTCCCCACTAGCACTATAAGACTTCAAAGATGAGCGCTTAAAGTAACCATCTCTAGAAACGGCAATCATGACATCCTCTTTGAGGATGGGCTTCTTATCGACATTATATTCTTTAAAGTCCTCTTCCAAAGTTGAAAGACGGGGACTTGGATATTTCTTAGCAAGTTCACTTAACTCCCTAGTAAGAATGTTCTTAATCTTCTTTTCATTATCTTTAATGGCTGAGAGTTCGGCTACCTTGCTTTCAAGTTCTAAACCCTCTTCCTTTAAACTTAAAACATCCGCGGCATTTAAGCGATAGAGTTGTAAGGTCACAATGGCTTCGGCCTGCATCTCTGTTAAGGAAAAGCGACTCATCAAGCCCTTCTTAGCCTCATCTTTACTCTTACTCGCTCGCACAATCCGGATAACCTCATCAAGATTGCTAACAGCGATGATAAGACCACTGACAATGTGCAGACGCTGCTCGGCCTTTCTTAAATCAAACTTAACGCGCCTATTGATCACTTCAACTTGATGTTTGATATAGTAATCCAAAATGGGCAGCAAGCCGACCTGCAAGGGTTGTTTATCACAGATAACTACCATGTTATAACTGTAACGTACCGAAAGGTCAGTCTTCTTCATTAAATAGGTTTTAATACTATCATGATCGGCATCTTTATGTAAATCAATGACAATACGTAAACCGCTGCGATCCGATTCATCGCGCACTTCTAAAATGCCATCAATCTCTTTATCGTTACGAATCTTATCAATAGCCGCAACTAATTGGCTCTTAACGACGGCAAAAGGAATTTCACTAATCACTAGGGATCGACAATTCTTACTGTTGACAAACTCGGTTTTCGCGGTAATCTGCACTTGACCAGAACCACTTTCAAAAGCATCGATAACCCCTTGTTTCCCACGGACGATGCCGCCAGTTGGAAAATCAGGTCCTGGGATAACTTCTAGTATTTCATTTAAAGAACAAGTGGGATTTTTTAAACGGTAAACCGTCGCTTCACAGACTTCTTTAAAGTTATGCGGCGGGATATTGGTGCGATAACCAGCAGCAATTCCTTCCGAACCATTGACTAAAAGATTGGGAAAATAGGCTGGTAAAACCGTTGGTTCCTGATTGGTATCATCATAGTTTGGGGCAAAATTAACCGTATCCTTTTCAATATCTTTTAATAGTTCCATGCTGATGGGAGCAAGACGGGCTTCGGTATAACGCATGGCGGCAGGTGGGTCAGCATCTAAAGAGCCATTGTTACCCTGCATATCTATTAAGGGTTGGTTTTGTTTCCACCACTGGCTCATCCTCACCATGGCATCATAAACTGAAGTGTCGCCATGTGGATGATAATGACCAATAACAAAACCCACAGCCGTAGCCGCTTTCCTATAAGCCTTAGTTGGAACGTTGCCATTAACTAACATCGCATAGATTATTCTTCTTTGCACAGGTTTTAAACCATCACGCACATCGGGTAAGGCCCGATCCTGAATGATGTATTTCGAATATTTACCAAAACGATCGCCGAGGATAAAATCTAAGGGTAAGTTAATAATTCTTTTAACTTCTTCCATTTATTTTACCTCCCTGAGAAAATCGTCTTCTAAGGTGAATTTGATGTTTTCTTCAATCCAGTTACGCCTTAATTTGGCATCTTTACCCATTAAAACCGTCACTTTTTTCTCCGTGGCAACGAGATTATCGATTTTTACCTGAATTAAAGAACGCGTTTTAGGATTCATAGTAGTTTCCCATAGTTGACCGGGATTCATCTCACCTAGACCTTTATAACGTTGGATGCTATAACCTGCCCCAATCTTTTCCTTAGCGGCCTTTAAGTCTTCCTCGTCCCAGCAATAAACGGATTTTTCTTTCTTCCCGACATACTTATAAACTTTGTAAAGTGGTGGTAAAGCCACATAAACTCGTCCTGCCTCAATCAAGGCCCGCATGTAGCGGAAGAAGAAGGTTAAAAGTAAGACTTGAATATGGGCCCCATCGGTATCCGCATCAGTCATGATGATAACTTTACCATAGTTGCAATCATTCAAAGAAAAACTTTGGCCATAACCAGCCCCGATGGTATAGATCATGGTGGAAATCTCTTCGTTTTTAAGTAGGTCCGCTAAATCACTGCGCTCAGAGTTGATAACCTTGCCTCTCAGAGGCAAAATCGCTTGATATAGTCGGTCACGACCCTGTTTAGCCGAACCACCTGCTGAATCACCTTCAACCAAAAACAACTCACATTCACTGCTCTTTTTGGATTGAGCTGGGGTTAATTTGCCGCTTAATAAGCGCTCGGCCTTAACTCTTTTACCACTGCGGGCTTCTTCTCTAGCCTTTCTTGCCGCTTCGCGCGCCAAACTAGCTTTTTTGGCCCGATTGATGATCTTATTGGCCATCTCTTTATTTTCTTCTAAGTAATAGGTAAAGCGTTCGGTCAGGACACTATCTACCGCATTACGAACTTCAGGAGAGCCTAGTTTTGATTTAGTTTGACCCTCAAACTGAAGATATTTTTCGGGTACCTTGACTGAGACAATGGCAGTTAAACCCTCGCGGTAATCAGAACTATCAATCTTATCGCGCTCTTTGATTATATTGTATTTTTTGGCATAGTCATTCAAACAACGGGTAAAAGCCGTGCGAAAACCCGTTTCGTGGGTGCCGCCATCAATCGTTTTTACATTATTAGCAAAAGAAATTATGGTCTCATCGTATTCAGTGGTATACTGCATCACAATCTCCACTTTTGTGCTGTTATAAGTATCAACAAAAGACATGATCGGTGTTAGAACTTCCTTATCTTCATTGATAAATTGACAGTAGGCAATCAGACCATCTTGATAACAGTAATTGGCCACTTTTTCACTTCGCTCATCGATGAGCACCAACTCAACGCCTGGTAGTAAAAAGGCGCTTTCCTGCAACCTCTCGGCAATTAAAGAGAATTTAAACTCGGTGCTGGAGAAGATTTTGGGATCAGGTAAAAAACGCACAATTGTCCCAGTACGCGTGGTTGTTCGACTTAAATCGGCTTTGCCGATAATACTTCCACCCTTTTCATAACGCTGATTAAAAACCTTGCCATCTTTATAAATCGTGACATCTAAATACTCACTAAGTGCTGTGACTACCGCCGCCCCAACACCATGTAAACCGACACTAGCTGAATAGACCTTATCGCTAAATTTACCACCGGCATGTAAAATCGTATAGACGACCTGGGGAGTGGGTACTCCCGACTTGTGACGACCTGTTGGTATACCTCGACCAAAATCCTCCACGCTTAAAGAACCATCCTTGTGAATGGTTAAAATTATCTTCTTACCAAACCCCATCATCGCTTCATCGATGGAGTTATCAACTATTTCCCAAACGCAGTGATGAAGACCTCGATAATCGGTGGAACCAATATACATAGCCGGCCTTTTACGAACAGCACTCAGCCCCTCTAAAATCTCTATTGTTCCTTCCGAATAATTTCTATCTTCTCTCGCCATTAATAAACCTCTTTTCCTGGAAAAACGGATAAAACATATCCGTTTATTTACTTACAAAGCCATTATACAAGATTTTTTAAACTTTTTCATTACTTTCTTGCAATTTTTTGTTATTATAATCATAGTTTTAAAAGGGAGGGCTTTCGATGGAAATACTTTGTTTACTAATCTGTGCGGTTCTGGCTTACTTAATCGGTGCCATCCCCTGGGCGATAATCATCAGCAGGCTTTTTTTCCATATCGATGTCCGTGACTATGGCTCCCGTAACGCTGGCGGAACTAATGCTGGCCGCGTCATGGGCAAGCGCATCGGTTTGCTGGTTATCGTTTTAGATACTTGTAAAATTCTTATAATTTTTCTACTGAATCGCTTGATCATCTTTAATTTCTTTGGCTTTACCTCAGCCGACATGATTTATACCTACTGTCAGTTATTGTCGACCGTTTGCGCGACTCTTGGGCATTGCTACCCCATCTATTGTAGTTTTAAAGGCGGTAAGGCTGTTTCTTGTTCAACTGGTTTTGTCGCTTTCACCAACTGGATA
>JAAZGG010000048.1 GCA_012511355.1 bacterium
AAATTTGACACTCGGCTCTAAAGTTTAAGCTTTTTTGGGCTAGGCAAGAGAAAAGTCTTGTTCTTAGCTAAAGAGGCAGCGTAGACACCTTCCTCGATCAATCTTTTTACTTCCTCTTCTTTCGCACCAGGATGAATTGCAAAATCAGCCGTTCCCTTAAAACCAGCTTGTTCAACATAGACACTGAGCCTATAGTGTTTAACATCTTTAGCCCTATTCATCTGCAGTAAACGCCGAACAAAAAATAACTCATAAGAAGAAACACTCTCCTCATTGATTGTCCACTCAACCTGAGGATAAGTGGCTAAAACCTTTTTAATAAGTTCAATCATCCTATATTCACCCGCGCTTTCAAATAGGGTCCACCATCGGAGACTTTGACCCATTCTTTATAACCTTTACCACACATTCCCGACCCAAAAAGTTCAACCGAGTCACTGAGCATAGAAATAGAACCCAATAAATCAGGGACATAACCAGTCATCATAATCGGTGAGACTACTTTACCGGTTAATTTACCATCTTTGATCTCCCGTCCTATCAAGGCCGCCAGTTGGATACCCCAATTTTTGGGATCCTCCATACCGCTATAACCAACACTGATCAAAAAGCCCTCCTTAATTGAGGCAATCATCTCTTCTAAACTGTGTTTACCTGCTTCAAAATACGTGGCCGTCATTCTTGCGTAGGCCTTGCGTTCAAAGGATTGACGCTTACCATTCCCTGTTGGTTTCGTCCCTAAAATTAAAGCCGATAAAGCATCACTGACTCCAGTTTTGAGAATACCTTTAGAGATTTCAATCGTGTCTTGGGCTAAGTTTCCCTCATCATCAAAGAAATATGAGGATACTTGTAATTGTTCGCCCTTGGCCCCCTCATGCATAGTCACTAAATCAGAGGCCACCCTTTTATTAAGATACTCCTGACCTTTGGCCCGGCCTTTAACAAACATAGCCATCTCAACCCCATGACCAGATGCCTCATGGGCGATTATACCGGTGATATCCGGACAAGCGATGATATCATAGACACCAGCTTGAGGCGGTAAACTTCCCAGCAAATCCATAGCATCCTGATAGGCCTTAGCTTCTAAATCATCCAACTCCTTCAAGACTTGATTGGGCTCAACACCGGAACTTGAAACATAAGAATAGCGCACATCCTCTTCCTTTTTAACTAAGGCCGCGACAACACCTACCGCCCAACTATAAAACTGGGTTAAGTGTTTATCTTTGGAAAGAAAACATTTGCTGATATCTAATTGTTGATAATTAACAGTGGCATTGAGGACATTTTCTCTTTTTTGTAAGTGATCTTTAACTGCGCTTAGTCTATTGACAACAGTAGCAAGTGGCGGTTTCTCTCCTTGATAAACCCGCTTGAAATCTTGACGAATCTTTTCTTCTTCAAAGAGTTTGTATTCTTCTAATTTGATAGCTTTTGACTGTTTATATTCTTCGCTTAACTCTAACTCAGTTGCAACTTTCTTAAGGATGGTTGCTATATTTTCTTCACTGAGTTCGTTAAATGAATATTCCGCATAATTGAGACCGTTATGAACACGAATAACAAAACCGCGTTCGGCAAAAGGATTGTCATTAATAATAGTAGAATTAGTAAGGACCGCGATAGACTTCCCCTGCGAATCACAGCCCAAAATTGAACAATAGGCATATCTTTCAGCCAGTTTGGCCAGCAATTTTTCTAGTAAAGGTAACTTGGCTTGTAGATAAGTTGAAAATTGTTTAGGCACTTGATATTACCACCTTTCTATATTGAGTAATTCTAGTTCAATAAAAACTAAATAGCAAAAAATACACCTTGAATCTAGCGATGAATTAAAATAGGCGGAATAATCATCTCATATTCTAAAATCCCGGAACGCGCTGCCTTGATTTCATAATA
>JAAZGG010000049.1 GCA_012511355.1 bacterium
AGCATCAGCAGGGGATTATTGAAGATTATTATCAGGATAATCTCTCCTTAGCCGAGATTGCTGAAAATCTTAAGATTTCCCGGGCTGCGGTTTTTTCTTTACTAAAAAGAGTGGTAAATAAGTTAGAGTTTTATGAGAGTAAATTGCAGTTATTAGAAAAGAAGGAAAAACTTAATAAATTATTAGATAAAGCTGACTTAAGCGAGAAGCTTAAGGAAGAAATTATAAACTTGCTAGAAGAGGAGAGATAGATATGGCTTTTGAGATGCTGAGTGAACGGCTCCAAAAGATTGTTAAAAGACTAAGAGGTCAAGCCCGTTTAAGTGAAAGCAACATGGAAGAGATGCTAAAAGAAATTCGCATCGCTTTAATTGATGCTGACGTTAATAATGAGGTAGTTAAAAATTTCTTAAGTCAAGTTAAAGAAAAGATGATTGGTCGGGAAGTGATTGGTAAAATCAATCCTGGTCAAATGGTAGTCAAGATTGTCAACGATGAAATTAGAGATTTACTAGGTGGCGAAGAGAGCAAATTAAACTTTGCTAAGCAAGGACCGACAGTTATAATGCTGGTGGGCTTACAGGGTGGTGGTAAGACCACTATGGCGGCTAAACTTGCCAATGCTTTGAAGGCTAAAGAAGGTCGTAATCCAATGATGGTAGCCTGTGACGTCTATCGGCCCGCGGCTATTGATCAACTAGTTCAACTAGGAAAACAAATCAATGTTTTTGTTTATCAAGATCGTTCAACACAAGATGTCGTTAAAATTGCTAAAGATGCGGTTGAATATGCTAAATATAATCACTATGACTGTGTTTTAATTGATACGGCAGGTCGTTTGGCTATCGATGAAGTTTTAATGCAGGAATTAAAAGATCTTAAAAAGGCCCTTAATCCTTTTGAGATTCTTATCATCGTTGATGCTCTTAGCGGTCAAGATGCGGTTAATGTCGCCAGAACTTTTAATGATGAATTAGGTCTAACTGGGGCTTTGATGACCAAACTTGATAGTGATGCCAGAGGTGGCGCGGCCTTATCGATTTCCTCTATCGCGGGGATTCGTATCAAATATATTGGTGTTGGCGAAAAGATTAGAGATATTAAAGCCTTTAATCCCGAGCGGATGGCCTCGCGTATTCTGGGTATGGGTGATGTCGTGGAACTGGTTGAGAAGGCCCAGGAGGCTATTGATGAAAAACAAGCGACTAAACTCATGCATCGCATGCTTTCGGGCAAGTTTGATTTAGAAGACATGTTGATGCAGATTGAATCAACTAGAAAGATGGGACCCCTTGGTGTTTTAGCAAAACTCATACCTGGGATGCCTAAAATCTCCGAAAGTGATTCGGAGAAAGCCGAAGCGCGTTTAAAGAAAACTCGGGTCGTTATCCAGTCAATGACCGTTCAGGAAAGAAGAAACCCAGATATTTTAAAGGCTAGCCGTAAAGTAAGGATTGCTAAGGGCTGTGGCCTGCAGGTTGTTGATGTCAATAATGTGTTAAGACAATATGAAAACACCAAAGTTCAAATGAAACAGATGTCTTCGATGTTTGGCGGTCGCTTCCGCCGTTAGGGTGTCAAGTAAAAATAGTTGACATCTAACTTTTTGTTTGTTAGACTATGTCTGTTATTAAAAGGAGAAAAGATTATGGCAGTTAAAATCAGATTAAAGAGAATTGGACGCCACAAGCATGCCAGCTATCGCATTGTCGTTGCGGATTCGCGTTCGCCAAGAGATGGACGCTTTATTCAAGAGATTGGAATTTATCAACCTGTTCAAGAAGCTAACACTCCAGCCTTAGTTAGACTTGATCATGAAGCCGCTAAAAAATGGCTCAAAGTAGGAGCTCAACCCACCGATACCGTTAAGAATATCTTTAAGAAGCAAGGCCTTTACAAGGAAATTCGCGAAGAAAAAGAAGAGGTTTAATCATGGATTACGTTAAATTAGTCCGTGATATAGTTGAACCTTTAGTTGCGAAACCTGAAGCTCTGCTTATTCGGGAAATCCCAAGTGAAAAGGGCAAGGGGCATATTCAAATTTTGGTGGTAGCGGAAGCGAATGATACAGCACGTTTAATTGGCCGTGGGGGTGGGGTAGCCA
>JAAZGG010000050.1 GCA_012511355.1 bacterium
GATAAAGAAAGTGCCCGCGGTAACGCCCCACAAAGATTTGTAACCGCCGATAATGACTGCTCCTAAAATGTAAAGCGAGGTCGCTAAAGTAAATAAGGTTGAGGTTGCGGTCACGACCGCCCGATAGTAAAGCATATACAACACACCGGCAATCTCCGCGTAAATAATTGAAATAATAAAGGCTAACAAGCGATACTTCATAAGACTAATTCCCATGGCCTGGGCGGCGGAAGTACTGCTCTTCATGGCTACCATCGCTCGCCCTGTTGGACTTTGAATTAGATTGGCAACTAGCACTGTTAAAAAGACAAACATGATAACAATTACAAAGTAAACCACTCTAGTATTTAATTGAAACACCCAAAATAAGGTAATATTATTTGCCTGAATTTTAATGGTAGCGGCCAAAGTTTTTAATAACTTAACAATCATCTCTGAGAAGGCTAGAGTCATGATTGCTAAATAGATACCCTCAATTCTCAGCGAAATAAAACCAACAAGTACCCCAATGATAATAGACACTATTAGAGTAACTATTAAGGTTGTAAAATAATCTAGACCTATTCCTTGCATCATATAATAGGCCGTATACGAACCTATCGCGACAAAACCCGCGGTACCAAGAGAGGCTAATCCTGAATAACCGAGCAATAGACAATAACCAACCGTGACAATACTGTAAATTATCGCTTGCGTAATTGCCATCTCATAACTGGCTGGTAAAACACCGGCTAAAATCAGGAATTCAACCAAGAATAAAATAAGCCCAAAAACAACAAACTGATAGGATTGTTTTTGTTTGATCTTCTGCCAAAAGCTGATTTTTTGATTAGCTCTTGGATCCGTTTTTTGAAGTTCTAGATACTATTTCTTTTAATCATAATTTTTCATACCTATACCTTCTTTGCTACCTTTTTACCAAACAAACCCTGTGGCTTGATGAGAATGGCTACTAACAGAAGCATATAAACAATGACTTCATTCCAATTTAAAACTCCATCAATAAAGTTATCAAAGAAACCCACAAAACTCATGGCTAAAGGAATGATAACCGCCCCGATAATCGGACCATAGAAGGTGGAAAAACCTCCAAGTATACCCGCCAAGAAAGCGTTGACTTGATATCTAGTCATAAAGGTTGAGGTTAGTTGACCGGTGCCGCCGGCTAACATGATCGCGGCCAGTACTCCTAATCCACCAGCAATCGCCCAAGTAGCCGCTGTTATCACATGGGTGTTGACACCCATGAGTTCTGCTGTAGTTTCATTGGAAGCGGTCGATCTAACCGCTAAACCCCACTTGCTGAACTTTAATAACAAGAAAATTGCGGCAATCACAACTATAGTTATGCCGGCACTAATCAAGGCATGGTAAGTAAAGACAACTTCACTTCCCCCAACTTCAAAAATTAAGTTACCTTCCACAAAGGGTGGAATCTTCGGTGCTTCTTGTACTCCAAAGATGATGGGAATGATACCAATAATAATGGAAACTAACCCCATGGTAATAATTTGTTTACCAATCGCATTGACCTGGCGACCGCGCCTAAAGATAACCGCATCTACAAATAAACCAAATAAAATACCTACGACTAAGCCTACGGCGATACTGAGATAAAAATTCCAGCCAGCATCACAGGCTAAATAGGTCGTAAAATAACAGCCCAGAGCCGCGATTGAACCCTGCGCAAAATTGGTGGTCGTTGAGGTCTTAAAGATGAGCGAAATGCCCATCGTGGCCACCACGGTCACACAAATTGTCAATAACGATGTCGCAAGTGTTGCAAAAAGCGCTCCCATTAACTATTTCCCCCATCTAATAACGTTGGCTGACCAAACATAGCCGATTCCCGCCGCAATCATGCAGACGATGGAACCATCTTTGACTTTCCCTTCCTTTAAAGCTAAGTGCAGGGATAAAATCTGATCAATTTGACCAACATGACCATAATGTTCTAAATAAATGGATTGTTCTTCTTTTAAACCGAGATCTTTAAGCATGCCTAAATGACCGGAACGTTTCATATGCAAGACGGCTAAATAATCAATCTTTTTATCTAAGCCCGCTTTTTCAAAAGACTTATCAATGCACTTATACCAATTGGGCATGGAAACTTGATTTAAACGATTTTTCATTGTAACCGGATCTAATAACCTTAAAGACTTCGCAGCTTCTTCGACATTATCAGGCGTGATAGGATTAGCAATACCGCCAATTTCCACCCCCGCTGTTCTTGCTAAAGAGCCATCGGAAATTAGATGCGAGGCTAACAAAAGATTTTTACCATAATTTTTCTTTAAGATGAGGGCGCCGCCCCCGGCACCTAAATTATACATCATCGACATATTATTGTCCGTGTAATCTACAAAATCGCCATTGCGATAACCACCACAAACTAAGATGGTATCAATGGTATCATCGGCAATCAACATCGTACGCGCTACTTCCATGGCTGCGACACAGGTGCAGCAACGATTCTGAACATCTAGTGCCCAAGCATTATCAGCCCCAATCCGTCCTTGAATGTAGCAAGCTGAGGTTGTTAGAGGATACTCCTTATATTCTTCACCAATGCAGAGGATGACATCGATATCTAAGGGATCAACGCCTGTGTTTTTTAAACAATCTAAGGCGGCTAAAGCCCCCATCTCTTGAGTTCCATCTTCAGGTCCTTTGCCCGGCACGCATTTCTCAATAATGCCTAATTTGTTAATTACGGCTTCTTCACTCCAATGGCCTAAAGTGGCCTCAGAAATCTGTTTAGCCGTCATTTTTCACTTCGGCAAATAGATGCCGGTACCGACAATTCCCACGTTGACTTTTTTCATAAATTTTCTTTCTCCTTCATGGCTTTAAGCTCTCTTATTTATATTTCTAACTTGCATTTCACAAATGTTTTAACCTAAGCTCTGAA
>JAAZGG010000051.1 GCA_012511355.1 bacterium
ACCTAATAGCGACCGGGGGAACCATAAAAGCGGCAGCCGAATTAATTGAAGAGATGGGGGCAAAAGTCGCCGGTATTTTTGGAGTAATCGGACTTCCCTTTTTAGATTACGAAAAAATCTTAAAAGGGTATGAGATTAAAACGCTGATTACTTATGAAGGTCAGTAGCCGTAGTGCCTCAAAACTAAATCTACTCGAAAGGCCCTGATGCTTCATAACTAAAAATCTACCCGAAGGCCTGATTGAATTGTTGTTCAGAGGCTTTGTACTTATTATTATGAACCCTCAGTAAATTAGCAACAGCTTTGTCCAATTCTCTTTTTAGTTGTATAGGGTTAGTTAACTGACGTCTTCTTTTAAGTTCTTCTTTAACTGAAGAACAGACCTCCTGTTTTTCTAATATACGCAAATAAGGTGTTTTTGGTTTGTCGTATAGTTTTTTAAACCTGCCGTTTTCCAATCTCTTTTTGCCACTGATTTTAATAGTAGGATACCAATAGTTTCTTAAAGGACACAGATGTTTGTAAACCTCTTGTAAGGCTTCAAATTCCTCTTGAGTATCAAAGCGGTAATAGCCAACAACTCTTCTAACCATGTCCCCATTTTTCTGCTCTACAAAGCAGTTGTCATTTTTCCTGTATGGACGAGAACGGGTAAAAGTAATCTTATTTTCTGTACACCATTGTAAAAGTTGATGATTAATAAACTCTCCTCCGTTATCTGAATCTATCCCCAGTAGCTCAAAGGCCAAAGATTCTTTAACCTCTATTATTCTTTCTTTAACCCACCGATGTGCTTTGTTTTTAAGGGCTCTAGTTTCAGTCCAACCACTATAGACATCTGTAACAGTTAAGGTCTGACAAAATTCACCGCTACTATCGGGCCCACAATGACTTACAGTATCTAATTCAAAAAACCCCACTTGCATTTCATCCCAACTAAAAAACACTCTTATTGGAATCTGGTTTTTTAGTAATGATCCCGATTTTGTTAATGATTTACCTCTAAGTTCTAACTTTTTCTTCTCATCTTTTAAACTACGATCTATTGTTGATGCACTAATCTTTAGAAGTTTTTCTACTACTATTGTATCAAGGGCAAAAGCACCATCACTTTCTAAGAATGACATCATTGAATGAAGCATTGGTTGAAATAATTTACCACAAGGGTAATCTAAAAATTCCCAAATCTCTTTTAACTTCTCTATTACAGTCTCATCATAAACCTTAGGCCTACCGCCACAGTTTCTAATACAGCTCTGCTTTGCCTTTAATCTGATTGGTTTATTCTTTATCTTTACATAAGTTGATTTGCCCTCATTACAAAGCACATGAGCAGCGTAGTTGCGATTGTAGCCGGTGTAACTGACAAATTCATCTAAGATTTTACCCTTGCCTTTTTTAGTTGCCTTGCGATACCTTGTTGCTATCTTTTTAGAGAGCTTTTTCCTTTCTTGCATATTCAACTCCATTTTGTACCCTCCACCACTCTTTAAGGGTAACATTTTTATTTATTTGGAGTAGATTTCAGTTTTGAGGCACCCGCTTTGTTTCGAGTAGATTAATTATGAGGCATTGCGAACCGTTGCAACTTCTCTAAATATTGATGATTATGAAATAGACCAGATGAGAAACGCATTTAAGTTAAAATAAACACAAGAAATTTTTCTTCTTTTAGAATCACAGCTAAAAATTGGCTAAAATTTTATCAATCATCGTCTTCTACTTGGTTTTTAATTAGGGTTTGGAGTGCAGAGTTCTGATA
>JAAZGG010000052.1 GCA_012511355.1 bacterium
CAGATGCTTATTCCTGTGACTATGAAGAGATGGAAAGATATATTAAAAAGGCTTTGGTGAGTTTAGAAAAAGAAGGGATTTATGGTAAAGAAACAACACCCTATCTTTTAACTAAAATAGCCGAGTTAAGTGGTGGTAAGAGTTTAGAAAGCAATATTGCTTTAATTATCAATAATGCCCAGTTAGGCGCCAAGATTGCTTGTGCCTACTTTAAATTACAGAAAGAAGGTGACCACGATGGTTAGAGTTCGTTCTAATATCCTTTTTAAGGATTATGTGAATTACGTTTTTATGGCTTTAAAAAAGAAAAAAATCATTTTAGTTGCGATGATTGTTTGCGCTGCTGCCATAGTTTTTTTGGCCATCAATTTAATTATTAATGCGACAAAAGGCAATTTGCAATTTATTAATTATTTACCTTTATTTGTTATTGTGGCCTTATTAATCTTTTATTTTGGTTTATTTTACGGAATGACATCAAAACAATATCGTAGAGGCAAACTTTCTTTCCAAGAAGAGAGCGATTATATCTTTTTGAACAATAAATTCGTAATTGCTAGAGCGGGAACCGATAGTGGTTATGATATTTTTTATAATTCAATTATTGAAATTATTGAAACTAAGAAACGCCTTTATTTTTTCGTTGCTGACAATAAATCTTTTATGATAAAAAAAGAAAATTTCATCAGTGGAGACATTGTCAAATTAAGATCCTTGCTTACTGAACAGTGTAAAACAGCTAAGAAACGGTTGAAAAAGTAGGTGAACTTTATGATTGGGGAAAAGGAAAAAATCTTTTTAGCAGAAATCTTTGTTAAGGACATCAACAATCATTTTCTATTTGATGTTTTAGAAAACTACATTTTAGCTAAACCCGAAAATGTAGCGCTTATTTCGCAACTTTTTTCCTGTCCAATCGATAAAATTGGAACAAGTCAAGTAATCTACTTACTCAGTAAAGTCGTAGTTGCCATCCACCGTGCCAATAAGTTAATGATGAGTGCAAATGAAGAAAAGAACGCCTTAAAATCTGAAACATATAAAGAAGAATTAGCCAGTGAAACAATGGAACAAGCCCGCATTGCCCCTTTAAATTTACAGGGCTTAGAAAACACCAACACTTTCTTAAATGAGCCCTATGTGGCACCCGCCTTTATTTATTCTAATATTATTGTTCATGCTATCGTGGACAATCGTGATTTATCTTTAAAGGAAATAAAGAAAAATAAAGTGACCATCAATCTTATTTATGAAGCTTGTAAATCGGTAATTTCCATTATGGTTTTGTTCCAACTAGGTGCCCATTCCCAAGCGATTACAGTCTATCGCAATCTCTTAGAGCAGATGGTCAAATTGAAGATCATAGAGTTATATCCTGAAACCCGAGCATCCTATTGCCGTTTTTGTGATTATAATGTCGCCTATCAAAATGGCCGGCCCTCAAAACAGTTTTTAAAAGAGCTTGAAGAAAAGAAAATTCGTAAAGCCTGGACTCAAAACTTTTTGATGTATGGTTGGTTAGATGCTATCGACACTTACAATCACAACTATAGTTTTAAGTCAGCGACTGACTTATTTAGCGACGGCCCCAACATTTATAAACTCTATGAATACGCTAGTCGTTTCACTCATTCCATTCACATTGGTTTAGAGTATAATTGGGAAAATTTAAAATATTATTTTTTGATCAATACTTTAAGTCTCTTCCGCTTTGTGGCGGACACTTATCGAAAATATACGAAAAATAAAGAAGAAATCGTCAATGGTATCAATATTTATGATTTAATGGTTAAAAATGGCGATCGCTTACAAAAAATAGTTTCTTATTTAAGTACAACACAATTCGCTTAAGATATGGTACAATGTAAAACGTTGAGGGGTTGAAAGAAATGCGCGACGAAAAAGTTATAGCCATGCAAAAAGTTGATAACGCAAATTTTGAGATGAAAATTTATGTCATCAATTTTGGAGCCCCGGTTTACAAAAGAAAATATCGTTATTTACCAACGACAATTGAAGTGGATTATACGCCTTTAAAAGAAGGAAAACGCTTGAGTTTTTCTATTAGAGGTTGGAGTGAAGACTGTTTTAAAAAGAGAATGCACTTAGGTGGTTATGCGACAGGGACAACATCTTTTCCCTTAAAAAAGCGCTTTGTCATCAAAGTGCCTTGTGATTTAGTTCATGAAGTTCAGAAAATCATTTTTTTGGTTGAGGTTTATAGCAATTTGATAACACATAAAGGCATCAAAAGAGAGTTTACAATTCGGCATAAAATAGAAGACTAGCTAAAAGCCAGGCGTTTTCTAAAGCTTTTTATTGGGGGTGAAGAAAGTGGCGGAAACAAAATTTATTTTTATTACAGGCGGTGTCGTTTCAAGTTTAGGTAAAGGAATTACCGCATCCTGTATTGGACGTTTATTAAAAAATCGGGGACTTAAGATTTTTATGCAGAAGTTTGATCCCTATTTGAATTATGATCCAGGGACGATGTCACCTTGTCAACATGGTGAAGTCTTTGTGACTGGTGATGGGGCCGAGACCGATTTAGATCTAGGACATTATGAGCGCTTTACGGATGAACCAGTCAGTCGGCATTCTAATGTCACGACCGGAAGAATCTATTCCTCAGTAATTGAAAAAGAGCGAAAAGGACACTTTAATGGTGGAACCGTTCAAGTTATCCCCCACATAACCAATGAAATCAAAAATTATTTACGTAAAGCAGCCGCCAGTGGTGCCGATGTTGTGCTTACCGAAATTGGTGGAACTGTTGGTGATATTGAGGGTCAACCTTATTTAGAAGCCATTAGGCAAGCTCGCCGTGATTTTGGTTATGAAAATACTTTCTATATTCACGTAACCTTAGTACCCTATTTAAGAAGTGCAGACGAAATTAAAACCAAACCGACCCAACATAGTGTTAGAGAACTTAAAAGCATGGGTCTACAACCAGATATGATTATTCTTAGGACTGAGGTTCCTGTTCCTGTGGAACAGCGGGAGAAAATTGCCTCTTTCTGTGACGTAGCCGACCGCGCTGTTATTCAAGCGCTAGATCTAGATATTGTCTATGAACAGGTCAATAAGTTTAAAGAGCAAAAAGTTGATGAGATTATCTGTCAGCATTTTAAATTAAAAACTAATAGCGCGAATCTAAGCGAATGGAACACCATGCTTGACAAAATCAAAAACATTGATGGCGAAGTTAAAATCGCTTTAGTAGGTAAATACACTTCTTTAAAAGATGCCTATATTTCCGTTAATGAGGCCTTAGCCCACGCGGGTTATCAATTCCGAAAAAATGTTAAGATCAAACGGATTGAATCTGATGACTTAACGGAAGAAACCATTGGAACATTATTAAAAGGTATGAGTGGTATTTTGATGCCCGGAGGCTTTGGTGTTCGCGGTACTAAGGGAGCACTATTAGCCTGTAAGTATGCTAGGGAAAATAAAATTCCCTTCTTAGGGATTTGCTTAGGAATGCAGATGGCAACAATTGAATTTGCTCGCAATGTCTTAGATTATAAAGATGCGGATTCTAGTGAATTTAATCCTTTAACAAAAAATAAAGTTATTGATTTTTTACCACCGGGTCAATACCCCAGTATTGATTTAGGCGGGACGATGCGTCTAGGGGATTATAATTGTCAACTCGATAAAGACTCCCGGGTTTATAAGTATTATGGTGAAGAAATGGTGGCCGAACGCCACCGTCATCGTTATGGTTTCAATAATGATTACCGTAAAGAATTCCAAAAGAAGGGTTTGGATTTTGTGGGAATCAATCCCGAAAATAACCTAGTAGAAATTGTTGAGTTAAAAGATCATCCTTGGTTTGTGGCTTGCCAATTCCACCCAGAATTTAAAAGCCGGCCTAATAAAGCCCATCCTTTGTTTATCGGCTTTATTGAAGCGGCCTTGAATTATCAAAAAGGAGAATAAAAATGGAAAAGAAGAAACACTTGTATATCCTTTGGACTAATCCAGATCCTTTGACAGCGAAGTTAATGGTAATGATGTATGCGACCAATAGTCTTCTAAGAGAATGGTGGGAAGAGGTTACCGTTTGTATTTGGGGTGCGACCACTAAATTGGTTGCGGAGAATTTAGAAATCCAAGCCGAAGTTTTAAAAGCCCAGAAAGCTGGTGTTAAGTTTGAGGCTTGTATTGCCTGTGCTAGAGAACTTGGCGTGATTGAGGATTTAGAAAAATTAGGTGTTAAGGTCTTTTCTTGGGGCCCAGAATTAACAGAACGTTTAAAAAATGATGACAAACTAATCACCGTTTAGTTATAATAATCATTGTTTAGTTGCAAGTTATTTAAGAGGAGGAAAAATGGAAAAGAAATTAGAAGACTATGTATTAACCATTCCTGATTTTCCCGAGCCGGGCACGATGTTTAGGGACATCACTTCGGTACTCCAAAGCTCCGAAGGTCTAAATTTAGCCATTAAGGAATTGGAGAAAGTTGTTAAGAACTTAGATTTTGATCTAGTTGCTGGAACGGAGTCGCGCGGCTTTATTTTTGGTATGCCTATCGCCTACAATCTGCGCAAGCCTTTTATTCCCGTTCGCAAAAAGGGAAAATTACCTCGCGAAACTTTAGCCATTGATTATAATTTAGAATATGGTAAAGCCACTTTAGAGATTCATAAAGATGCGATTCTTAAGGGACAAAGAGTTGTTTTAATTGATGATCTTATCGCTACAGGAGGCACCTTAGCGGCGGCCATTAAACTGATTGAAAAATTAGGAGGCCTCGTCGTTGCGGTAGTGGTTTTAATGGAATTAGAAAGCATGCATGGTCGCAGAGCCCTTAAAAATTATCCTTTATATTCTATTCTTAAATATTAAATAACTGACAAATAAAACTCTCCTGCAAGAGTTTTTTTGTTTATTCTAAAAGGGTAACATTAAATCTTCACGAGGACTTCTTTCCGCCTGTCCTAGAATTAAAACCAAGATAAAAAGATAAACAAAATTAAAATAAGAAACATCAATCAATCCGTAAAGTCCGCTGCCTACCATCCCAAAAAGAACTAGAGTTTTAAATGTATTACGCCTAAATAATAAGATGAAATACTTTTGAATAAAGTGAAGGCCATAAGCCGCGCAGCCCACTAAACCTAGCTTAGCCATAATATCAAGAACAGTTGAGTGATAAAAACCAATTACTGCATCGGTACTAGCGCTGTAATTAGTACCTTCTCCCAAAAGTCGGTTATTTTTAAAGGTTTCTATAGCTTTAGGATATAAAGGATCAGGTCCATCCCAACGCCCCGAACTATCAAAAATGCCCTCTTCAATAAGGGTATCTAAAAAGTGTTGAGCATGGATTTTAACGATGTCCCAACTATGGACACATAAACCTGTTATCAAAACTAAAGAGAGTAGACAATAAAGTACCAAAAGCTTTTTTTGTTTCTTCTTGGTTTTTTTGAAAACATAGATAAGAGTGATGATAAAAGTTGGGATTAAAACCCCAATACCCCCTCGTGAAAGGGTGGCAAGACAAGCTAGGAATTGTAAGAAGAGTAACAAGACATGGATGGGGTTAATTCTGTCTTGTAAAAGAGAGTAGGCACTAACAGGTATAATCATTACTAAAATTAGGGCGATGGTATTAGTATTGGCCCATTTGACTGAAAGGCTATCAAAGGGACTATGGGCGTCGAAATAGTTAGAAAACACTTGAAAAGCAATTACTGTTCCCATATAAAGCAAGGTTTTAGCAAAATACCGATTATCCACTCTGTTATTCGTAAAAGAGAGAATAAGATACATAAAAAGAATAACGGCGTAGGCTAAAACATCGCTATGTCGATAGACGAAAATCACATCAACACCATTGGTATTAGTGCCACTTAGGAACATGGAAACGCCAATGGCTATAAAACCAAGTAGTAGCCAGCAGGAATTAAATTTAAAATTACGAAGCAAAAAATAAACACTTTCAACAATGATTAGAACTGCTAAAAGTGCAAGATAAGCTAAGGGTAGTTCGGCTAAGATCTCTGCGTTATTTAAGCCATGGATATCTGTCCTAGCGATATTCATTATTAAGGCGGCTATGGTTAAAGCCAGTAGTGGTGAAGAATCATCTTGAGTGAAGACAATGGCTGAATAAACAACAAAAATAAAGGTTCCGCTTATAATTGGTGAGAAACCCAGGGTCCAATTTAAAATGGTAAATAGAGCGATAAATAAAAGATAATATTCACTGCGGAAAAAAGCATTAAAAACCTTTTTCATCCAAGCATCACCTTATTGATTATAATAAACTTAAATAAAAGTAGCAATTAAAAGAAAAAGTTCTTATCTTGAATAATGTTAGGTTGCAAATGATGTGAGACGTTTCTTACATCTTATCTCACCAGTAGTTTGAACCAATTCAATTAACTTTTCAAGTTCCACTTCATTAGGTGTTTTAAATTTAAGAACAAGCTTAGGTAA
>JAAZGG010000053.1 GCA_012511355.1 bacterium
CTTTCAGCTAAAACTTCATCTTCTTTTTGTAATTTTAATGTAACATTATGGGCTTTGGTCTTCCCTTTTTCATCAACATAGACATAAGAAACATAACCACTAACAATGACTTCATTATCAACTTTGAACTCAATGTGAACCATAAAACTGCTGTTTCCTACTAGGACTATTTTACCAGTAGCCTCAATTAAACCACCGAGCTTAATTGGCTTGCGATAACGCATCTCGTGAACATTGACACAAACAATGCCCTCCGCTGGTACGTGTTGAGCGACTGTCATTAAACCTGTTTCAACAAACCACTCAGCGGCTCGACCAGCAAATAAAGTGCCGTGATGATTTAAGTCTTCGCTTTTAACAAATCTGTAAGTTGTGAATTTCATTTTCCTTGCTCCCCCTTGATAATCTTTTCTAACTCTAAGATGTCTTCATAATTTTGAACAGAAAAGGTTTGTGCTTTCCCATTTAAACTTTCAATAATCTCTTGATTGTACCTACTGAGACTACGCCCTGGACCAACTTCTACAATTAATTCTACACCTTGCTTGAGCATTTCACTAACACTTTCTTCCCAACGAACAGGATACCAGATATGTTTATCTAATAAATCTTTAACATCCTCGTTGCTTAAACTCTTTGCTGTCACATTAGGAATAAAAGTACAAACTGGTGGCTTTAGTTGAACATCTTTTAATTCTTTGGCTAAGTTAGTCCCGGCATTTTTTAGTAAACTTGTGTGAAAAGGTGCGCTGACTTTTAGAGGAAATATTTTAGTTGCTCCCGCTTTGAAGGCTAAATCAATTGCCTTATCAACCGCTACTTTGTAACCAGAGATAATCAGTTGTTTGGGACTATTATAATTGCTTATTTCTACAAGAGCCTCTTTTTGAGCTTCCTCAACAATATCCATAACTTTTGTCTTATCTAAACCTATGATCAAGGCCATTTTCCCAACACCAACCGCCACTTCAGCTTGGATAAGCGGACCTCGTTTAATAACTAAGTTGAGACTATCTTGAAAGTCCATGATGCCTGCGCAAACCAGAGCCGCATATTCTCCCAAACTAAAACCCGCACAAACATCAGGATAAATTTCCCGCGCCTGTAAACTTCTTAAAAGAGCCACTTCAGTTGTGTGAATTGTTGGCTGCTGAATAATGGTAGACAATAAACTCTCTTCTGGTCCTTGAAAACAGAGTTTTCTAATCGGCTGACCCGATAGCCTTTCTGCCTCAAGATAAACTTCTTGGGCCTTTTTTTCGTTTTTGTAAAAATCGGCTCCCATCCCCACATATTGGGTCCCTTGACCAGGAAAAACAAAGGCTATTTTTTTCATTTAGTTCCTCCTTTTAAAAAATTAAGACTGGGTGCCCAGTCTATAATTATTCGTCATCATCAAAATAGGCTGAAGCTTTAGCAATCTTGGTGATTTTTCCACCCGTTAAGATTACCATTTTAACCGCCTGCAAAGAAAAATCATCAACTTCGATCTCTAAAGGTTTATTTAAACTTCCTCGAGCCAATAATTTAACTGTCGAAACATTAGCTGCTACCAATTTATGCGATTTTAGACTCTCAAGATTGACAACATCGTGGGCTTTAAATTTTCTAGAAAGGGTATCGATGTTAACAATAGCTTTTTTACCGCTCCCTTTTTTATCTTCTTTTTTCCTATAAACAAACTTGACCACTTCTTCATTTGAGATAAGAGTATCAACCTCTGAGGCTTGAACTTCTTCTTTTAAACTTATTTTATTTTCCTGCGCTGGTTCAACTGCGATTGGTATTTCTTCTTGTTCAACCTCTTGAACTCTATCCACTGGTTTATAGGCTGAGAGACATTTAATTAAACCCGCCTCTTCTAATTTTTCTTGACTTTGATAAGGTAGTGAATAATCTATATTTTGCTCCTTACCAAATACTAAACCATACTTAGCCACTACTAAATCAAAACACTTTTTGGCGTAACCAAGTTTTCTTGGACTTTTTATCCTAATCATCAATGGGGTTTTAACAAATTTTTTGCCATTGACTCTTTCTAAACGATATTTTCTTTCAATACCCTCATCACTCTCATCTAAAGCAAAATAGGCCACTAGTGTTTTCCCACGAATTCCTAGTTTAGCAACCGGTTTTCTATTACCCTTAATGGACTCATAATACCAGGCCATTTCCGCTCTAGTATTTTTATAAGAAAGCATATAATTTTTTATGCTGTTATAATACTCCATAGTTTGTTCATCAGCTTGAATTAGTTTAGCGGTCATGCTTTGACGACGGCTGGTTAAATTAACATATCTTCCCATCTTCTTTTTTCCTTTCTAAAATACTACCTGTATTATGTTAACACAATTGCCAATTAAAAGTTAAATTATTTTTGCCTTTTTGATTACTGTCTTTATTATTTTTTAATCTGATACCAGCATTTGCTTTCCTTAATGCCACCATCTTTGATAATTCTTTGCCTATATATTTCTTGGGCGCTTAAAGGAAATTCACGGATAATTTCACAATCTTCATACATCGTATATTCCCCACCCCCAACAGCTCGATAATTATTCAAAGCTAAACTGAGTTTATCTGTAGCTTGAATGTCTTTTCCTTTAAACTTCATAGACGTTATTCTCTCACCTATTGGTTTGTTTATATCAATGACATAATCAAGGCCAACAAAGACATCGTAATTATAATATTCCACTTTGGGTTTAAGGAAGGCTTCACCTACCTGATATTTTCCATCTTGTTTATCAAAAAAGGCGGCACAGCGCTCCAAAGCGGCCTTTAACTTTGCGCCCGTAACCGAAATCACCATAAAGGTGTTAGGATAGATAAAATTAGAAAAAATATCGCGCTGGGTGATAAGACCTTTAAAGCCTGGGGCTGAATTGTTCAAAGAAGAGGCGGCGATATCTGCTCCTGTGTAGTCAAGAATCACTTGTCCTAAATAATCAAAAAGGGGATTTTGATTGAGACGTGCTTGGAATTGATCTTTAATGGCATAGCGTTCATCACAAGTTCCTAAAGGTTTACTTAATTCAATCTCTACTCTTTCCGCCCAAACTTCCAATTCATCAGACACTTGATAGTTTTTAGAATAATGACAAGGAACAATTTGTCCTTTTTTACTTGTTAATTCCCACTTACCTTCAATCCTGGTGAACTCTAAATCAACTCTTCCTAGTTCTTTACCCGAGTCCCTGATCTCCATTGTTAAAGTATTATTGAGAATATGTGGCCCAAAACGCTGATGTTGATGGCCGCATAATAAAACATCAATATCTAATTCGCTAGCAATTTGATAACCTTCATTTTCTAAAGTATCACGTCCAATTTTTTGACCGGTTTTCAAATCCCTTTCAAAGCCTCCATGATATAAAACCACCAAAACATCACATTGAGTTTTAACCTTAGGTACTATTTCTTTTAAATATTCATAGGCATCGTGAATCTCTAAACCCTTTAGATTTTCTGGATGTTCCCAGTGTGGCAAATGTTGAGTGACGACACCAATAATTCCTACTTTAATTTCGTTAATTTCTCTAATAACATACTTTTGATAAGGAAGACCTTCAATATTGGCGCAGAGCGTTTGAGCGTCCATTAGCTCAAAGAAACGCTTTTGAGCTTTGAGACCATAATTAAAGTCGTGATTGCCAATATTTAAATAATCATATTTTAATTCGTTGTACGCCAGATTTAAGGGCGCGGGCTCATCCATAGAAGAAGCAAGCCAAAGATCCATCAATGGTGTTCCCTGCATTAAATCACCATTATCGAGAAGTAAATAAGGATTTTTAATTTTTTTAAGGTAATCTTTTAACCACAGAATGCCTCTTTCTGACCAACTATTACTCACATAATCAATCGGAAATAAGGCGCCATGAATATCACTTGTATAAATTAAACTTAGACACTTATTCACAATTCCCTTGCTCCTTTCACGTCTTTTTTATTTTAACATTTTTTAGGCATTTTAAAAAGACTTTCATTTGCTCTTATTGTCCTTGTAAAAGAAGGGCTTATGTGGTTAAATTATGGGTGGACAAATATTACTTTGCTGAGTTGTATAGTTAATCGTAGATGGTGATTATGTTTCTATCCCTCAACCTTAGAGGGACTACACTCAAAAGTTGTCGTTTTTAGAGTGATACGATTAAACCGAGGCTCAACAGGTATATGCGTCTCGGTTTTTTACTCATTAAATGAAAGGAGAACTTAAATGAGAAAACTATTCAAACTCGCAGCCGCGGTTCTGGCACTCGGTTGCGCCATAGGTGTGGCTTCCTGTGGTGGGAAAGATGAGAAACTTATCAAAATTCAATTTATTCCCTCTCAAGATGCTTCGATTATCAATACTCAAGCACCTAAGCTCGAAAAACTTTTAGAAGAGCGTATGCCAGGTTATAAATTCGAAATTAAGGTCGGTACCGACTACACCGCCGTTGTCAACGCCATGTTAGCTGGTCAATGTGACGTTGGCTTTTTAAGTGCTCAACAGTATGCCCAAGTCTCGGTTGAAAACCCAGGGAAGGTTGAGCCAATCCTAACGTCTGTTAGATCGGCCTATCAGGTTCAAATTGACTACCAAGGTGATGTTGAAAATCAAATAAAAGCCATGAATGGCGAAATCACCGACTATGAATACTTAGGTCAACAAGCCGAGCAATCAGTTACCTACTACAATTCAATTTGTATCACTATGAGAGATAGCGGAATTAACTCTGTCACTGATTTAGCTGGTAAGAAAGTCGCCACCCAAAAGACTTCTTCTGGTGCTGGTTATGTTTACCCGGCAGTCTTACTCAACAAGAACAATTTAAAATTCGTTACCACCACTCCTGATGCGAGCAAAGGCGAGGTTCAGGCTGTAACCCAAAACGGTTATCCTGCTGCTGTTTCTGCCGTCTTAAGTGGTGACGTCGATGCCGCATGGCTCTTCATCGATGTTCGTTATACCGCTTTCTACAACAACAAGGATAGTGAGTACTATCAAAA
>JAAZGG010000054.1 GCA_012511355.1 bacterium
ATATATAAATTTTGTCGATGAAGAACCAAAAGAAGAGCCAGAAAAGCAGCCGGATGATGAGACACCTAATAAAAAAGAGACCATAATTGGTATTTTATTAGGGCTTGGTTATTGCACTGTTTTTTCGGCTATTCCCTTTTATCTTTTGACCATCTTCTTTTTTCCTTACACTTCCGCTGATTTAGCAGTTCTTTCAACAATTGCTCAAATTATAACGGCAGTGATTGTGGTTGGCTCAATGATGCTTGTTTCTAAGCGCGTAGTTAAAAAGATAGCTAAAGGTTTTAATAGTAAGGCCTTGTTAAGTGGGATTACTTACGCTGCCGCCATCTATTTATCAACTATTATTTTAAATTTATTAGATAGCATGATTTTTGGCAGTGTTGCTGAAACTAACGCTAACCAATCAACCATTGAAGAATTATTATTGGTTGCTCCTCTTTTAGGTGCGATTTTTACCTGTATTATCGCCCCGATTGCTGAAGAGGTTATCTTTCGTTATTACTTATTTAAACCCTTATCGAAGAAAAATCTTGCTTTAGCCTTTATCATCACCGCTTTAGCTTTTGGTGGTATTCATATGATGTCCAGTGTTTCTAATTATGCGGGAACAGGAGATCTTGCCGAATTACTAAATGACTTGCGCAGTTTACCAGCCTATGTGGCAGCTGGCGCGATTTTTTGTATAGTCTATTACAAGAAAGGGAAGTTAGCACACTCTATTTTGGCGCATATGATTTATAACGGTGTGGCTACGGCCTTATCACTAATTAGCATTGCTAATGCTCCTTTAAATATTGTCGATGTTAGCACCACTTCTTCATCTATTGAATTCACTTTGAAGATTAATGAGGCCACAGTTCAAAAGATCGAATTATATAGTAAAGATGATGCTGGAGAAATCACATTAGAGAAAACAATGACGGCTGAGCAAACAAGTTATCAAGACTTGCGTTTTGATAATTTACCTTCGTTTGTTCGTTATGAGATTCATATCACCTATAGTTATGAGGGGTTAATCGAAGAGACCACCTCGGTAATTTCTACTTCAGCTAGGACAAGGAGAGCGTAATATGTATAGAGATGTCAGCGTTTTGACAAGAAGACCTATCGCCCATCGGGGCTATCACGATGCAAGCAACCCTGAAAACAGTTTAGGGGCCTTTGCTTTGGCGGTTAATAATAATTTTTATATTGAACTGGATATTCAACTTTCTAAAGATAAAGAAATTATGGTTTTTCATGATTTAGACTTAGAGCGGATGACGGGAGTTAAAGGCTTTCTGCATGATTATACTTTAGCCGAACTTCAGCAGTTTAAATTAGCCAATACCGATTATACCATTCCAACCTTGAAGGAAGTTTTGGATCTAGTTAATAAACAAACCTTAATCGTGGTTGAACTTAAAGATTATAAACCCGATAACGAGGAATTAGTTGATAAGGCGATCGCGATGTTAAGAGAGTATAAGGGCCTTTTTGTAGTCAAATCTTTTAACCCTTTGATTATGAATATGTTTTTAAAAAAGGCACCTGATTTTATTCGTGGTCAATTAGTCTGTTCTTTTAAAGGCGAGAAATCCTTGAGTATTTTTAGCAAGTTCTTGTTAAAAAACTTACTGACCAATTTCCTTTCAAAACCCGATTTTATCAGTACGGATTATAATTATTATACTTCTAGAATAAGAAAACTTCACAAGAAGGGCTTATGTGTTATTTGTTGGACTGTTCGTGATAGTGAGATTTATAAAAAGACTCATGAACTTTTTGATAATGTTATCTTTGAGAATTTTGACCCTACGACTGTTAAGGTTGCTAAAAAAATAAGTAGGTGAAAGAGATGGATTTAAAAATAAAAGAGCAATATGATTTGTGGCTTAAAAAAGCGGTTGCCGATCCTGATCTAATTCCCGAACTTGTTAGCATGGATGAAGAGAAGATCATTGATGCTTTTTATCGTGATTTAGAATTTGGAACAGGTGGTTTAAGAGGTGAACTAGGAGCCGGGACCAATCGCGTCAATGTCTATACGATTGCGAAAGTCTCACAGGGCTTTGCTAATTATATACTTAAACATTATCCCTTAGCTAAAAGGAAAGTAGCTATCAGTTATGATTCTAGGATTAAGTCATTGCTCTTTGCCAAGATCAGTGCTCAAGTCTTTGCAGCTAACGGCTTAGTGGCTAATCTTTATAAAACCTTAATGCCAACACCCGCCCTTTCTTTTGCGGTGCGGTATCTTAACTGTGCGGGTGGAGTCATGATTACCGCTTCTCATAATCCTGCTCAGTATAATGGTTATAAAGCCTATGATCATTATGGCTGCCAAATTACTAACGAAATGGCAGAGGGTATTTTTAAAGAAATTCAAAAGGTTGATATCTTCTCGGATGTCAAAGTGCTTGGTTTTGAAGAGGCAATGGAAAAAGGAAGCATTAATTATATTGATGATGAGGTTTTTCAAGCCTATTTAAAAGAAGTTAAAAAGCAGAGTTTATTAGACACTAAGATCAATAAAAACATTCGCATTATCTATTCGCCTTTGAATGGAACTGGTCTAGTTCCAGTTACTAGAGTTTTAGAAGAATGTGGTTATAAACAGGTGATAGTTGTTAAAGAACAGGCGGAGCCAGATGGACATTTCCCAACTTGCCCATACCCAAATCCAGAAATTAAAGAAGCCTTAGAACTCGGTTTAGAATATGCTAAAAAATATCAAGCCGACTTGCTTTTAGCCAGTGACCCTGATGGTGATCGTTTAGGAGTTGCTATTAAGGAAAAGGACAATTATCGCCTTTTAAGCGGTAACGAAAGTGGAATACTTTTGTTAGATTACATCTGTCATCAAAGAAGTAAGCAGAACAAGATGCCTAAAGATCCACTTCTAATAAAAACGATTGTTTCAAGTGATATGGCCGAAGAAGTAGCCGCTACTTATGGTTTAAAAACAATCAATGTTTTGACGGGTTTTAAATATATCGGTGACCAAATCAATCGTTTAGAGGCTAAGAAAAAAGAGGACAGTTTTGTCTTTGGCTTTGAAGAGAGTTATGGTTATTTAAGTGGTACTTATGTTCGCGATAAAGATGCCGTCAATGCCGCGCTTTTGGTGTGTGAGATGTTTTGTTATTATCATAACCAAGGTATAAGTCTGGCCAGTAAAATTGAAGATTTGTATCGGAAATACGGATATTATTTAAATACAGTACATTCCTATGAATTTATCGGTTTCAGTGGTTTTAAAAAGATGCAGGAAGTTATGCTTTACTTCCGTAAGGGGCTTAAAGAAATTGGTGGCAAGGCTATCGAAAAGTATTTAGATTATCTCCAAGGTTTAGATGGTTTACCTCCGGCCGATGTTGTAAAATATCAATTGGTGGGTGATTGTTCAATTATCATTCGTCCATCAGGAACGGAACCTAAACTCAAGGTTTATATTTCTATCAAAGCCCAAGATAAAGAG
>JAAZGG010000055.1 GCA_012511355.1 bacterium
AATATAAGTGATTTTGTTCTTTGTAAAATAACAAACCTTTCTACGTGGGCGTTGTTTTTTAAATGCCATTTATTTTACCTCCTTAAAATGGTAGGTCATCTTCCGAGATGTCGATGCTTTCTTCATATTCATTTGGACTTGAAAGTTCCTGTTTTTCATCTTCTCTACCGAAAGAATCGCGATTCTCTTGAGCGCTCTTGCTCTCAAGAATTTGAATATTATAGGCCGATATTTCGGTTACATATACTCTATTGCCATTCCGGTCTTCGTAATTTCTTGTTCTTACCCGACCTTCTAACCCGACTAACATGCCTTTTTTTAGATACTGTTCTACAAATTCGGCCAATTTATTAAAAGCAACACAAGGTATGAAGTCGGCCTTGTTTTCTTCTCCTTGTTGAGAGCTAGCAAAACGATTATCAACGGCAAGCGTGAAGGAAATTGCCGCATTTCCTGTCGTTTGCGAACGCCTTAATTCAAAGGGGTCGCGAGCTAAACGACCTACTAAGACAACATGATTTATCATTTTTTATCCTCCTATTGTTCTAAGGCTACGATTATGTGACGAATAACGTTGACATTAATATCACAGAGTCTTTCAAACTCAGCGTTGAGCTTGTTGTTTTCTGTTTCATAATTAACGACAACATAATATCCGCGGGTTTCCTTATTGATTTCATAAGCTAGTTCGCGGCTGCCCCATTCATCAACATTAGTAATCATCGCTCCGTTTGTTTTGAGAATATTTAAAAGGTTCTCAATTTGAGCTTTGCGTGTTTCTTCATCAAGATTATTGTTGAGAATGAACATGGTTTCGTACTTTTGCATATTTACACCTCCTCACGGTCTGTCGGCCACTTTTTAAAAAGTAGCGAAGAGTATGCACTTCTTCACATAGTGCCCAGTCATTATAATACAAATTATTCTAATCTGTAAAGATTTTTTGACTTCTTTGGACTTTTTTCATCTATGCGAAAATATTATAACATATCATTAGATTTTTTTATATCTTTTCTTTCTTCTTTTAAGACTGTATATATGCTTACTGCTTCGTTATTTTTAATATTTTCTCCTAAACAACTGACGCGAATAGTCAAATGGCAGTTTTTCAGTTGCAAAAATAAAATGTCGCCCTTTTTTACTTCGCTTGATGGCTTAGCAAGTCGTCCATTTATTTCGACACGCCCTAACTGGACTAAATCTTTAGCCGTTTTTCTTCTTTTCATAATTCGTGATAATTTTAAATATTTATCTAAACGCATCAAACATCACCACTTAAATTTTAACACATTTTTATTCCTTCTTGTTTTTGTTTTACAAAAGACAAAAAAATGTTACAATTATTTTACAAGAAAGTAGGGTTAAATATGGAAATATTTGAATATCAAAATCTTTCTGGGCTTAAGTGGGAACACGATAATCCTTCTTATATTGTTGTTGTCTCGCACGGTATGGCTGAACATATTGAACGTTATGATTATTTTGCTAACAAGTTAGTGGCCGATGGCGCTTGTGTTTTTGGACTTGACCAAATAGGACACGGAAAAAAGGCGGGCTCTGATCTTGGTCATTGGAATCCTGGGGATTTCAATAATTGTGTTGAACATTTTTACCAATTAATTCTGCTATTAAAAGAAAGGTTTCCTGACCTTCCTATTATTCTTTTTGGTCACTCTATGGGATCATATCTTACCCAACAATACATCAAAGTTCATGGCGACAGTGTATCTAAAGTAATTCTTTCGGGAAGCAGTAAAACAGGGGCCTTACATAAAATGGGGAAATTTTTGGCAGACTTTTTTACTTATGGTAATCAAAAAAATCCTAACGCCTTTTTAAATAATTTATCCTTCGGCTCTTACAATAAACCTTTTAAACCTAATAGAACCGAATTTGATTGGTTATCTAGAGATGAGAAACAAGTTGATAAATATGTTAACGACCCTCTCTGTGGTTATTGCTGCACAACTGGCTTTTTTAGAGAATTTTTAACTGGATTAGCAAAGTTGAATAACGGTGTTTCTTCCGTTCCTAAGTCTTTACCAATTCTTATATTGTCTGGAGACAAAGATCCCGTGGGGGCGCAAGGAAAAGATACCAAAAAACTTTATGATATGTATATTAAAAACGGATTAAAGAATGTTGAGATTAAACTTTATAAAGATGGACGGCATGAAATGCTAAACGAAATTAACAAGGATGAGGTTATTTCTGATATTATTAGCTGGATTCATCAATAGGGGGGATTGTTTAGCTACCAAACATTGAATGTTGGGAAGTTCTAATTAGACTTTTCAGCGCTATAGTCTGTGGCGGTTTATTTGGATTAGAAAGAGAATTTTCGGGACATCCCGCTGGTTTAAGGACGCACATTCTTGTTTGTCTAGGTGCGTGTCTAGTTATGTTAATCTCATTATATGGTTTTGATAACACTGCTGACCCCGCCCGCTTAGCGGCTCAAGTTGTTAGTGGTATTGGCTTTTTAGGAGCCGGAGCCATTATTCGCGAAGGTGGCGATATCAAAGGTATTACAACTGCGGCTGCTCTTTGGATTGTTGCAATAGTTGGTTTAGCCATTGGTAATGGTGCCTATTTGGCGGCGGCCATCACAACCGTGAGTTCAATAATTTTAATGATTCTTCTCCGTTCCTTACAAAAGAAATTAGGAAGGCGCTCACAACACTTTGTAATAATTTTAGACGGGCAAAAACCCATGCTCAAAAAACTTGTTGAAATTTGTGATGAATTAGATGTTATTATCACTCATGTTGAAGCTAAAACTGTTGAATGGGGGAACGTTGATGCTCTTCAAATATCAGCATCTTTTAATCCTAGAACCGCCAAGACCTCAATTTCAACTTTGTTTATCGAAATTGAAGACCAACTCAAGCCTCTTTCTATAAAATTAAAATAAAAACGAATACTAGAAAGTATCCGTTTTTTCTTTACATTTTTCGTCTTCCTTCAATTGCTTTTATTAGAGTGTATTCATCCGTATAATCCAAATTTGCCCCCAAAGGAAGACCATAAGCAATCCTTGAAACAAGAACGTTTTTATCGCTTAATATCTTTGCTAAATACAACGCTGTCGTTTCACCTTCGGTTGTTGGGTTGGTAGCTATTATAACTTCTTTTATTTTACCTTTACTTATTCTTTCTATTAAACTTTGAATATTTAAATCGCGGGGACTAACTCCATTAGTAGCCGAAATAACCCCATATAAAATGTGATATAGTCCGTTATAGTCGCGGGCTTTTTCAATAGCAAACGCATCTTTAGGGTTTTGAACAACACAAACTATTTCTTGATTGCGCCGTTCATCAGCGCAAAAATCACAAACATTTTGATCCGTAATCTGTCCACAGATAGAACAGCGATGTAATTCTTTTTTAGCGTTGATTAAAGAGGCGGCAAACGCCTTTATTTCTTCTTCGTCCATTTCTAATATCTTATAAGCTATTCTTTCGGCTGATTTTAAGCCTATACCAGGGAGTTTTTTTAAGGCATCTATTAATTCTTCAAATGCTCTAGGATAACGCATGCTATTCCTCCTCTATTTCTATCAAAGAGCCAAAAATCCGACGACCAAGTTCCAGCTTTTCATCTATTGGGGCTGGCTCGTGGTTTTCGACTTCTTCTCGACTATAACGATCGACAATCAAATAAGGCTGAGGTAATGTTTGGCTTTTCATTTTGTCAATATAATGAAGTTTTAAAAGTTGGAAGTCGTTCTGTGCTACGCCCATAAAGCAATAATCTCCACCTAATAACTCTGTTAAAAAATCTTTTATGACGTAATAATTTTCTTTGCGATTGATTGAATCAGCGCGAGGTTTAAAATCAAAAGCGATAATAATTCCTTTCGGTCCCGCAGCGATTGGCCCACTATCTAACAACAAAGAGGCTGCCCGATTGTAGTTGGGTTTAGAGGTGTAGTTGTTTATTAAACTCCACCTTCCGCGAATGAAAGAAAGGTCTTCTTTAGTGGCTTGAAGCATATAATTTATAGCTTCTTCTTCAGTTATTTCCTTTTGTTTGCTTTTCTCGCTTTCAAGTTTTTGATCTTCGTCGTCGTTAATTTGCTCATCGCTCATTTTTTGTTCGTTTTCTATAAAATCTTCGCTTTTTTGTAAATTATTCTCACTTTTTTCATCCAACAGGGTCGTTTTTCCGTCTAAAAGGGTGTTTTCGGTCTCTTTTTGTGATTCATCGACAACAGCTTCTTCTTCCTTTTTTTCAATTTCTTTTTCTTGTTTTTCTACTTTTTTATCTTCAACAGGCTGCTCTTCGTGGTTTTTTTCAACAAAACTCTCTTCTTCTTTATTGCCGAGTTTTTCTATCTCGATATTTTTATCTACTACAAAAAATTCCCCTTTGCTTTCACAATTACAAAGTTTTAAAACCGCCAATTCAAAATAAGCCTTGGCCGTGTGAACGCGACGATAGTTATTATTTGCTTCAAGTAAAATGTCTATATACGCTAACGCTGTTTTAGAATCTATTTTAAGGTTTAGCTTTTGGGCTTGCTCACGATTGATTATTTTTAAAATTTCTGTGTTGCCTGTTTTGTTATAAATAATAATTTCTTTTAAAATGTTTATCAGCAAATTTGTTAGGCGAACTAAATCTATTCCCTTTTGATCAAAGTCATCAACAACTTTTAAGGCACGATCTATTTCTCCTTGATTAAAAATATCAATAAACGATATCGCTTCTTCCGTTGACAAAACGCCATAGATATCACGAACGTGTTGCTCCGTTAAATTATCTCCCGCATAAGCGATTGTTTGGTCTAAAATCCCTATGGCATCTCTAACCCCGCCGTCAGCTAAGGTTGACACTAGAGAAACTACTTTAGGTTCATAATTTATTTTTTCTTTTTCTAAAATGATTTTTATTCTTTTTTCAATATCAACATTTGAAATGCGCCCAAAATCAAATCTTTGACAACGCGAAATAATGGTTGGCAAAACTTTGTGAACTTCGGTTGTTGCTAAAATGAAAATAACATTGATTGGTGGTTCCTCTAAAGTTTTAAGAAGAGCGTTAAACGCGCTTGGAGTCATCATATGAACTTCATCGATAATATAAACTTTATATTTTCCTTGAATTGGGGCATATTTGACTTTTTCAATTAATTCACGAACTTCATCAACGCTATTGTTGCTGGCGGCATCTATTTCAATAACATCTGGGTGAATTCCCTCAGCAATAGCTTGACAGTTTTCACAGTTCCCGCACGGTTTTTCTCCGCGTCCTGTACAATTAATTCCTTTAGCAATTAACTTTGCAATCGTTGTTTTTCCTGTGCCTCTAGGCCCAGTCAAAAGATAAGCGTGTGCTATTCGCTCATTTTTGATTGCGTTTTTTATTGTCTGAATTATATATTTTTGCCCTACAACTTCATCGAACACTTGTGGTCGATAAAGCCGATATAATGCTCGATATGCCATAATTCCACCTGCCTGTCTTTATTATACTTTTTTTAAGCTTTCTTTTCTATCTCTTTCTTTTGAAGTAATCTTTCAAAAGAACTTCGCATTCTTCTGCCATAATTCCACCTGTATGCTTAACATAATGGTTTAAGCCTTGGAGATCAAAACTATAACAGAGTGATTCTACTCCTCCGCCTTTTTTGTCGGTCGCCCCATAATATACTTTAGCAATTCTTGACTGAATAATTGCTCCGCAACACATTAAACATGGTTCTAAAGTAACATAAAGATCGCAATTGTCTAAACGCCAATTATTTAAAT
>JAAZGG010000056.1 GCA_012511355.1 bacterium
GTTTATATGATTATTACTAAAACCCCATTTAGGATGTCTTTTTTTGGCGGGGGCACGGATATAGAAAGTTTCTTCCGTAAATACGGTGGGGCCGTGCTTTCTTCAACTTTTGATAAATATTGTTATGTGACGGTTCGTCACTTACCACGTTTCTTTAATTATGAAACTCATCTTACTTATTCTAAAACGGAGTATGTTAATGATAATGATGAGATTGAGCATCCAGCCATTAGGAATGCGATGAAGATGCTTAATATGCGGGAAATTCGTTTAACTTATGAAGCGGACTTACCCGCTAGGTCAGGTTTAGGGACAAGTTCTTCTTTTGCCGTTGGTATGCTTAATGCTTTCTATGCTTTAAAAGGGAAGTATGCTAATAAGAAGAAGTTAGCCGATGAGGCCATTTATCTAGAACGTGTTCTTTGTAATGAAGCGGGTGGCTGGCAAGATCAGATTGCCGTTTCTTATGGGGGCTTTAACCGCATTAATTTTTATGAAGATGGTTATGAGGTTTTACCAGTGATAATTAGTCCTGAGCGTAAAAAGAGACTGAATGATAATCTTTTAATGTTCTTTACCGGTTTAACCCATTTTTCAGCCATTGTTCATAAAATTAATAAATGGGGCGCTGAAGATAAGGTTAAGTACCTAAAAGAAATTTATCTTTTAGTTGATCAAGCAGAAAAGGTCTTAACTGATAAGAATGAGAATCTTGATAACTTTGGTTACTTGTTAGATAAAGCATGGCAATTAAAGAAAAAGATTGGTCCTGGCATCTCAACTAATCAAATAGATGAATGTTATGAAAAGGGTATAAAAGCTGGGGCCCTTGGTGGGAAGTTGTTAGGTGCTGGTGGTGGTGGCTTCTTACTCTTCTATGTTCCGCAGGAAAAACAAAAGGCGGTTAGGGAAGCTTTACATGATTTAATGTATGTACCTTTTAAGTTTGAAAACAGTGGTACACAAGTTATTCACTATACCCCAGAAACCTATGTTGAAAGAGAAAAAGAAGTTTTAAAAAAATGAAAGTAGTTATTATGGCTGGGGGGAAAGGGACAAGGATTAGTTCTTTAACAAATGATATCCCTAAACCCCTTTTAAAAGTTGGCGGTCGTCCAGTTTTAGAATTAGAAATTGAGTGTTTAAAAAAACAGAGTTTTAATGATTTTATTATTACTGTTTCCTATATGGCCGATAAGATTATGGATTACTTTGGCGATGGTTCCCGTTTTGGGGTGAAAATCGCCTATTTTATTGAAGAAGAGCCTTTAGGTAATGCGGGGGCTTTATTTAAACTACGTGAGCAGTTGAAAGAAGATTTCTTACTCTTAAATGCTGATGTTATCTTTGATATTGATGTTAAGCGTTTTGTTGACTATCACAAGACTAAAGGGGGACTTGTGACTCTTTTCACGCATCCTAATAATCATCCCTATGATAGTGGGCTTTTAATTGCCGATGAAGAGGGAAGAGTTTTAGATTGGCTTACTAAAGAAGGAAGTCGCCCCAAATGGTATCAAAATCGTGTGAATGCGGGGTTACATATTATTAGTCCTAAAGTTCTTGATTTAGCAAAGATTGATGAGAAACTTATTGGTCAAGAAGTTGATGGGAAAATATTAAAGGTTGATTTAGATCGTCAACTCCTAAAGCCTTTAGCAGGAACAGGACTGATGTATTGTTACGATAGTCCTGAATATGTTAAGGATATGGGAACGCCCAAGCGTTATTATGCGGTTAATGAAGATTATCTTAAAGGGAAGGTTCAATCAAGAAATCTGAAAAATAAACAAAGAGCGATTTTCCTTGATCGTGATGGAACTATAAATAAGTATGTTGGTTTTTTAAGAAGGCTTGAAGATTTTGAGTTATTGCCAGCATCAAGTAAAGGGATTAGGAAAATTAATGAGTCTGGTTATTTAGCAATTGTTATTACCAATCAACCAGTTATTGCCCGTGGTGAAGTAAGTTATGAAGAACTTAGAGAGATACATAATAAGATGGAGACTTTATTAGGAGAAGCCGGGGCTTA
>JAAZGG010000057.1 GCA_012511355.1 bacterium
GAATTCAATATGATTAAGGTTCTAAAAGAATATTTTGATCCTAAGTATCTCTTGAATCCTGGCGGAACATTAGGTCTAGATTTACCTGAAAAAGAGAAGAAATTTTTAAAAGAACACGACTGATAGATAATATTTAAAAACAGTTGCAGAAACCAAATTAATATGTTAGTATAATCCAGCAACTTACTTTGGACACAATAGCTGTTCAAGGCGGAAGGAGGACCAAGGTTTATGAAAGAGAAAATCCATCCCAAGTATACAAAAGTGAAGGTTGTTTGTACTTCTTGTGGTACGGAGTTTGAGACAGGCTCAACCCTTAATAGGGATATTCGAGTTGATACTTGTTCAAATTGCCATCCTTTTTATACAGGCAAGCAACGTTTTGGCCATATTGCTGGTCGGGCCGAGACCTTTATGAAGAAGTACGGTATTAAACAAGAAGAAGAAAAATAAGAAATTAACGTCCAGTTTAGTGGGCGTTTTTCTTTAATTGAAGAAGCCTAAATGACATGTTATAATAAGACCGACCGGAGGTAGTTTATGCGCGATAAAATCCTTTTAGCACTCGTTGTTCCCTGTTATAACGAAGAAGATGTTTTGAAAGAAACCAACTATCGTTTAACCAGTTTACTCGTAGAAATGATCCAAGAGCAACTTATCCAAGCAAGCTCTTATATTTTGTACGTGGATGATGGTAGTAAAGATAAAACCTGGGAAATGATAAAAGATATCTATAAGCAAAGCGAAATGGTACAAGGGGTTAAATTATCGCGAAACAGAGGACATCAAAATGCCCTTCTAGCTGGTCTATTTACCGCCTTAAATAACTGCGACGCGGCTATTTCCATTGATGCTGATTTACAAGATGATATTAGAGTCATAAAAGAAATGGTATCTCGTTATCGCCAAGGTGATGAAATTGTTCTTGGGGTTCGCGATAATCGTGATAATGATAGCATCATTAAAAGAGGTACCGCTGAAGCTTTCTACAAGGTCATGAAGAAGCTAGGTACAAATACAATCAAAGATCATGCAGATTTTCGTTTGTTAAGCAACCGTGCTTTACAAGAACTTAAAAACTATAACGAAGTTAACCTTTTCCTTCGGGGTTTAATTTTAGAACTAGGATTCCCTACTAGTTGCGTGTACTATCAACGGCAGTCACGTATGGCAGGAGTAACTAAATATTCATTATTTAGAATGCTTAATCTTGCTTTGGCAGGGATCACGTCTTTTACTATCCGACCAATTCGTTTAATTTTCATTTTTGGTTTTATTTTTTCAATACTTAGCCTAGGTTTTGCCGTGGGTATTGCCATTGCCGCCATTTGTGGCGCATTTATTGGTTGGTTACCAATTATTTATATTACGCTTTGGTTTCTTACTGGCCTAATTTTAATGGCTATTGGTATTATTGGCGAATATATTGGTCGTAATTATTTCGAGACAAAGAGAAGACCACGTTATATAATCGAAGAGAGATTAATTCATTAGATCGGGACGTAGCGCAGCTTGGTAGCGCACTTCCTTGGGGTGGAAGGGGTCGCGAGTTCAAATCCCGCCGTTCCGACCATTGTAATGAAAAGTCCAGTTTATCTGGGCTTTTTGTTTTTTGGCGGCATATTTTTTCTTTATTGGCACTAAAGAGGTAAAAGTTTATAATTAACTAGGAAGGATTTTATGGTTTATGAAGTTTAGAAAAATTTTATGTATTTTAACATTTCTCATATTATTAACTGGTTGTGGCCCGATTTTTAGTAGTTATAGTAGTAGTTCAACAAGTAGTGTTTCCACTACTTCTAGTTCTTTATCTTCTACCAGTTCCAGCGTCAATAATAAAACCTTAACAATTTATGCTATTAACGATTTTCATGGAGCCGTTAAAGAAGCGAATATTGTTAGATTAGGCTCCTATTTGAAAGAAAAGAAGCAGAGTGAAGATGCCTTACTAATAAACTCTGGTGATTATTGGCAAGGTTCTATCGAATCTAATCATAATCGTGGGAAACTATTGACCGATGTTTCTAATTATGTCCAATTTGATTGTTTAACTTTAGGCAATCATGAGTTTGATTGGGGTCAAAAATATATTCGCGAAAATAGATTGCGCAAGGATGAGGAAAGTTTTTATCAAACACCATTTTTAGCAGCCAATATTTATCGTTATGATTTAGCAACTAAGACCATAGGCGAATATGCTGATCTAGGAGAAAAATATGTAATAAGGGAACTAAATAATGGTTTAAAAGTAGGGATTATTGGTGTAATTGGTTCTAATCTAACAGCTTCGATAACTTCAACCCATGTTGATGATTTAATCTTTGTTGATCCAGTAAATACTATCAAAGAACTATCCGATGAGTTAAGAGTCCAAAAGAGTTGTGATGTTGTTATTGCCAGTTGTCACTGTGATGAAGATGATATCAGTGAAGAGTTAACCTTGAAGAGTTCAGTTAGTAATAGACGTTATGTGGATGCTGTATTTTGTGGACATAGTCATCAGGATGAATACAAAGTTGTTAATGATGTTCCTTATATCCAAACCAATGGTTATGGCAGTTCAATCAGTTATATTAAATTAGAAGAGAAAAGTGATAATAGTTTCCAAACTATTAATTGTTATAACATCGTTCCCGAAGATTTAATAGTTAATGAAGACGTTAAACTAAAAACACTAGTAAAAAATTATACAGATGTAAGCGATAGTTTAGCTAGTGAAGTATTATGTACGTTCAGTGGCGGTTTTCACTATTTAGAACAACTACCAAATCTTGTTTGCACAGCTTTGGCTTACTATGCGGTTAAGAATGATATAAGTGTTGATTATACTATGGTTAATCGTTCGCGTTGTAGTTTGGCTAATCGAAGTATTACGTATGGTGATTTATATCGAGCCCTACCTTTTGATAATGAGGTTCAGATAGTTGAGGTCTTAGGTCAAGATTTACTTAATTGTGCTAGAAGTAATAATATCTATCGTTTCAATCCCGAGGCTATTAATAAGAGTCAAGTTTATAAAATAGCGGTTATTGATTATTTATCTACTCATCGTAATTCAAATCGCGAATATGATAATTTTCCTAATTTAAAAATTATTGGTAGTTTCACTAAAGAAGGAGAAGATCTTTATAATTATCGCGATATAACAGCCGATTTCTTAAGAAACTTTAGAGAGGAAACTTTAGACAGCAGCTCCTTCAATTCAGATTCAGATTATTATAATGTCAACAATTTAGAAAAAAGTGTTGTTTTACCATCCAATCCCTACCTTAGTTAAATATTGATTAAATTTTAAAAGATGATAAAATGATTAAGAATAGTTAAAGGAGAAGAAAAAATGCTTGAATATAAATTTGATACCCAGTTATTAATTGCCGGGGATAATTTGTCGGAAGACGAAATCTTTGATTGGATTACCGCCAATATTGAGGGCGATTGCCTTTTAGCAGTTGGTGATGAAGAATTGATTAAAATTCATTTTCACACCAATACTCCTTGGCGCGTCTTAGAATATGCGGCATCGTTAGGCGAAATCTACGATATTGTTGTTGAAAACATGGAAAGACAAGCCAGCGGATTAAAGGGGTAATAACAAGTAGAAAATAAAAGTCCATCTGGACTTTTTCTTTTTAAAAAAGTATGGAAAAAGGCTAGGAATAATTAAATCGACCCTTTATTTAAAAATCAAAATTAAGATATATCAGAAGCTTTCTCAAAGTGTAACATATGTCTTGATAGTTGAGGTCAAAAAAATGTAATAATTTTCAACATATGTTGAAAAAACCAAGCCTTCTTAATATAATAAAAAGTATGATAAAAGCGAAATATTTAGTCAGTGCCTGCTTAGCAGGAAGCAAATGCCGTTACGATGGCAAAAGCAATTATAACAAACGAGTAGCCACCCTTGTTAAAGAGGGCTTCGGTCTTTTAATTTGCCCTGAAGTTATGGGAGGTTTAAGCATCCCGCGGGTTTGTTGTGAACAACAAGGGAAACGCGTTATTAATAAAGATGGTCTTGATAAGACTCTTGAGTTTGAAAAAGGTGCCAAGAAAGTCCTTAAATATGCTAGGCAAAAAGGCATAAAGAAAGCCATTTTAAAAACTAATAGCCCTTCTTGTGGTATTGAGCAAGTTTATGATGGCAGTTTTAGTCGTAAATTAATCGCTGGGCAAGGTGTTTGTGCCAAACTTTTGGCAGCCAATGGTTTTGAACTCTACAGTGAAAAAACCAAACCCTATTATGATGTCGTAATTGTGGCGGCTGGTAGTGGAAGGCGAGCGGAATTAGGTTATAACAAAATGTTCTATCACAGTGGTTATATGACGGTTATTGAAAGTGCTGTTGAACCTTTTGTCAGTGACTATTTATGCAATCAAGTCATTGTTGTTTGTCAACCCGAAGAA
>JAAZGG010000003.1 GCA_012511355.1 bacterium
GAATTTATCGCTCAGGGGCGTGAGATGGTTGAGAATGCCTTGAAAAATGATAAAAATATTGATTATCAAAACGCTGTTAAGAAACTTGATGACAAGAAATTTTTAAGTTTAATGAATGTTGAAACTCTTGATGCTTTATATACCGCGATTGCTACTAAAAACAGTACGCTAGGAACCCTGCTTGGTCATCTTCGCAACGTTGAGAAAAAAGAGAACATTCAAGAGTTTGCTAAAAAGAAAATTATCGAGAATATTTCAGGAGTTATTGTTCCTGGTATCGATACGGTAGCCATCACCTTTTCTCAGTGCTGTTCCCCAATTCCTGGTGATGAAATTGTCGGCTATATTTCCAAAGGGAAGGGCATTAAAGTCCATCGTATTGATTGCCATAATGTCCGCCAAGAATCTCGGCGTTTAATTGATATAAAATGGGACTATGAGTGGATTAAAGAAAATACCAGTCTATACTATGTAGACATTCAAGTTAGGGCCGCAGATCGTCCTCAACTCATGTCCGATGTTGTCAATCATTTGTCGATGCTAAAAGTTAGTGTTAACTCGGTCAATCGTGTAAGAGATCCCAGTAGCATGGGCGTGGCTTTAAATCTCTGTATTCAAGTTCGCAATGCTCTTCATCTACAAGAGATCATGAATTCTCTGGGAAACAATGTGACAGGAGTAACGAGTATTGAACGCATTACTAAATCTTAATAAAACGCCAAATAGGCGTTTTTTATTGACTAGTAAGGGCGCGCGTGTGATAATAAAACCGAAATCCTTGGAAGAAGAAAACGCGTTTTTAGTAAACTTCCAAGATAAAATTTTTCTTTAATGGAGGAGAACTTATGCAACAAAAACCCAAGGGAACTCGTGACTTTTTACCAGACGAGACCTTTAAATTACAAATTCTAGAATCGTTAATTCAACAAACTGTTGAAACCTCCTGTTATAGGGAGATTCGCACACCAATTTTTGAACACAGCGATGTTTTCGTGCGCAGTTCTGGGGACAGTAGCGACATTGTCAATAAAGAGATGTACAGTTTCTTAGATCGCGGAAATCGTTCGCTTTCTTTAAGGCCTGAAGGTACGGCTGGGGTGATTAGAGCCTTGGTAGAAAACAAGGCCTATGCCAATGTGGATCTACCGCTTCGTTATTACTACTTAGGCCCATCCTTTCGTTATGAAAGGCCACAGGCAGGGCGCTTTCGCCAGTTCCAACAACTAGGTGTTGAAAGCATTGGTGTTCGCTCACCCTATCTTGATGCCGAGGTTATTTTACTAGCTATTGATGTTTTAAATTCCGTTGGCGTCAACGATTTAAAATTAAAAATCAACAGCATTGGCGATAGCACATCTCGCGATAAATATAAAAAAGCTCTCCAAGATTATTTTAAACCCTACTTAGATAAATTATGTGAGGATTGTCAAGTACGCTACGAAAAGAATCCCTTGCGTATTTTAGATTGCAAGATAGATGGCGACAAAGATTATATGCAAAATTGTCCTAATATTAGCGATTATCTAAGCCAAGAATCTAAGGACTATTTTAAAAAAGTCTTAGAAATTCTCGATGGTTTAGAGATTGATTATGAAATTGATAACAAATTAGTACGGGGCTTAGACTACTATAATGA
>JAAZGG010000058.1 GCA_012511355.1 bacterium
AAATAAGAGCGAACACTTTTGACCCTTAAAGTAGGAATGTTTTGATCCCCATACATCTTTAAATGCCAATAACTAACCCGTTTTTCTAAATAAGTTAAAAGCGGTGCTTTAACAAAATTTAAAAGGGCTTTCTTGGGATTAGCGCGATTTAGATATAAATCGTGATTAACTAAACCAGTTTTCGTACCATAACAAAGACGATACTCCTCTCCTAAAATCGTCTTTACCTGCCCCTCTTCATAACTGAATTTCTTGCGCTCATTAAAACGCTTAATATACTTCAGTAAATTCGCTTCATTCTTTTTAAAAAGGGCAATGATCTCAGTTGCGGCTACTCTTTTAGGAGCGGTAACTACAAAACGCTCGTCGCGATAACGAATATAGATGTTTTTAATCTTCTTACGAAGAACCTCATATTCAAATACCTGACCGTTAAGTTCGATTTTTTCCATCCGTTTTAATAATTCTCCGCTTGCCTTTGATGATTGACTTGATTTTTTTGATAGTAAGCACTCTTTATCTCCTCTTCTTTAAAATCTAGTAAGAGGGCGATGGCTAAAAAGCTTTCAAACAGCTTTCTATAGGCTGAAAAAGAAATGTTATTTTTAAAGTAAAGGGCTTGTTCATAGCAGCCTAAAATCGCTTCACTTAAATCTTTAGTCGTAACCTCAACTTTAAAACTTGTGCTACGCTCATAGCCGATGGCTAGTCCTAACGATAAAAGAAAATGTAAGGCATCAACATATTCTTCAAGAATACATTCCTTCTTGGATGGTCCTTTTAAACTCCAATATTTAAAGCAACGCGTTTCATTGGCAAATTCCCCTAATTCGATAATGAAAGCCAAGATACGCCTACTCATGGTCTTTCGATAATTAGTCTCATGCTTTTGATGGATTTCCCGATCCAAGCCTTCCTGTAAAGAATATAAGTCCGAAAACTCCATAACTATCCCTCCAATTTGCTTTTAATTTTAACATTATTCCCATCTTTTTACTAGATAAAAAAAAGGTCGGTAACTATTACCAACCTCTCTTTACTTAGCTAAAGCCTTCTTCGCACTATCGACTAACTGAGTGAAAGTCGGACTATCGTGAATGGCTAACTCGGCTAACAACTTGCGATTGGTATCGACCATGGCTAACTTCAAGCCATGCATGATCTGACTGTAGGAAAGAACAAATTAATTGCAGGCCGCATTAATTCTAGTGATCCAAAGTTTTCTAAAATCTCTCTTCTTAGTACGACGATCGCGGTATGCGTAAGACCAAGCCCGCATCACCGATTGATTAGCGGTCCTAAAAAGACGATGTCTAGAACCAAAGTAGCCCCGAGCTAATTTTAAAACTTTATTGCGATAACGCCGGGTACTGTAACCACGTTTTACTCTTGCCATATTTCATTCCTCCCTTTTAAAGTTGACCAGGGAAGAGTTTTTTAGATCTCTTCTGATCGCTTTTGTGCAGGCGAACAGATTTCGCTGCCTGCCTTCTTTGCTTTTTGCTCTTGGCCCAGGCATCGTGTTGCCTATAGGCCCGTTTACGCATTAACTTGCCCGTGCCAGTAATCTTAAAACGTTTGGCAGCGGCCTTTTTAGTTTTCATTTTGGGCATAATAAATACTCCTCCTATTTGTCCTTTTTAGGTCCGAGGAAGGCAAACATATTGCGGCCTTCAACGGTAGGGTTCTTTTCAACAATCGCATAATCCTTAACTAATTCAATGAAGTTTTGAAGATTCTCTTCACCAATTTCTAAATGCGACAGTTGTCGCCCTCTAAAACGCACAGTTACTTTGACCCGATTGCCCGCCTGTAGCCACTCAATGGCGGCCCTAGCCTTGACTTCAAGGTCGTGTTTATCCGTTTGAGGTGTGAAACGCACCTCTTTAGTTTCGATAATCTTTTGTTTTTTCTTGATTTCTCGCGCTTTCTTTTGCTGCTCAAAGCGATATTTACCATAGTCGACAATCTTGCAAACTGGTGGTTTAGCCATTGGCGCCACACAAAGTAAATCTAAATTAGCTTCTTCCGCAATTCTCAAAGCTTCATTTCGACTTTTGATGCCTAGTGATTGACCATTGCTGTCAATCAAAAGCACCTCGGGGAAACGAATTAAATTATTAACGAGATCTTCATTTTCCCTAACGGGTTTTTGGTTGTAAGGACCATATCCTGCTGATAAGATAAGCGACACCTCCTAAAAATTTAAAGAAAAACGAGTGCTGTGCACCCGTACATATTCAATCATAATACTGCTATGACCATTTACCCAAAGCTATGCGCAATCAGGTGAGAAGCGGGTGCCTCTACTTTTCACAACTCTTCGTTTTTGCTCATTTAATATAACATTATACTTCTAGATAGTCAAGCCTTTATTCCTTAAAATTTCAACCTTTTTACACTTTAATCTGCTTGCACTTTTCTTACACATAGAATAAACTAGTTTCGGTGATGAACATGAAAAAATATTATAAGAGTTTAACAAAAAAAGAATTCTACTTTCGCTTAATTCTACTAGGACTAACGGAAGCCTTTGCTCTCTTCTCTATTGTCTATCTAGCCTTAAACGCTTCAGTTGACCGTTTGCTCCTAGCCATTATCTATCTTTTCTTAGCTTTGTTTCCTAGTTTGATAGAACTTGTTACTAAGCGCCGTCTTAGTTATCCCTTCTATCTTTTCTTAAGCCTTTATATGGTCGCTGTTTTACTAGGCCATAGTTACAGGTTTTATGATGAGTTTTTTTGGTGGGATAGTATGCTTCACGCCTGTGGCGGTTTTACCATCGCCCTTTTAGCTACCTACTTTATGGATTTCTTAAATAAACCTAATAAATCAACTATTCTCGTTAAACTCTTTTTTGGTATTTCAATGGCTCTTGCCCTTTCGGTGCTTTGGGAATTTATCGAGTACGGCTGTGACCACTTGCTTAAAACCGATATGCAAAAAGATTGCTGGGTCAATAGCATTCATTCCTATTTCCTAGGGGACGGCAAAACCGTTGGTAGCATTGAAGATATTGTTATTGTCAGTATTAATGGTCGCTTTTTACCTGGCTATCTTGACTTAGGTCTTACCGATACGATACTAGACTTAGCCATGGCCTTACTCGGGGCGATAGTTTATAGTTTAATTCTCCTAATTGATAGAAGAAAACACCCAGCTATTCGTAAATAAAAAGATGTCTGTAGACATCTTTTATTCTTCTTTATTTTGATTATTTTCAGACTTGACTTCAGCCCTGATTTTTTCTACCCGCACATCATCAACCGCTAAAACAGTGATAAGCAGATTCTTATATTCAAACTGATCTTTCTCAGCAGGGAAGCGTTCTAAAACTTCGGTAACCCAACCACCTACTGTCGCATATTCAGAACTAAAGTCATAACTATTTAAACCGACAAGTTCAAAGAAATCATAGATATTCATATCACCATCAACAATATAAATACCCTCTTCTTTTTCAATATATTCCAACTCAACTTTATCCTTTTCGTCCCAAATTTCCCCAACCAACCCTTCTAAAATCTCTTCAGATGTGACAATGCCATCAAAACCGCCAGATTCATCGACGACAATGGTCATAAGAATTTTGCTGCTATTCATTTCCTTGATTAATTCATCAATCGCCTTGGTCCTATGAACATATAAAGGCTCAATTAACAGGGCTTTCACATCAATGGCCTCTTTTTTGATCAATAAGCGCATAATCTCTTTGGTACTGATGATACCTAGGATATTATCAATCGTTCCTTCGTAGATGGGTAAATATGAATAATTGAGATACTCACTGTTAGGAACCAGCTTTTCAAGAGCATCTTCAATATCTAATGCTACGACATCCACCCGCGGAACCATGATCTCATAGGCATCAACATCGGAAAAACGAATAGCCGAGATGATAAGGTCACTCTTGTGTTCATCAATTACCCCTTCATCCTCAATCGTCTCTACAATATTCACTAATTCCTCATCGGTAACCGAGGGGATTTTTTCTTTACTGCTCCACAAGGGTGAAATCAATTCAACTAATTTTGTTACCACCCAAGCCAAGGGTTTAAAAATAATACAGAAGAAACGTAGCGGTTTGGCTAAAATGTAAACCAAAGCATTAGCTTTTCTTTTGGCAAATAACTTCGGTAGGATCTCTCCGAGGAGTAAGATTAAAACGGTCATGACAATTACCGCTAAAGTTGGGCCAAGTTTAGGACCATAATAAGCTGCAAAGAGCAAGGTTGCAATAGAAGAAGCGGCAATATTAACTAGATTATTCCCCAGTAAAATCGCCGAAATCATCGTGGGGAAGTCATTAGAAATCCTGTAGGCTAAAACAGCATTCCTTACTTTTTTCTCAGCATTATTCTTTAAACGGATTTTATTACAACTGGCATAGGCAATCTCACTACCTGAAAAGAACGCTGATAATAATAAAAGCAAGAGCAAACTAATGATTAAGATAACATCTTTCATTGCTTCTCACCTTCTTCAGTTGGCTCTAAAATATCACCGATCAGTTCTCTTAAAACATCATCCATAGTGATAATGCCTAGGGTTTAATTTTTATGTATAACCACCGCCATGTGGGTTTTCTTGCTACTAAAGCCCTCTAAAAGGTCATCGAGTTTAGTAGTAGGACTTACAGTATAAGGCTTGCTCATCAGAGATGTCAGCGAAATATTTGGCCGAATTAATAACTCCTTTAAGCAAGTACGGACATGTAAAATACCGATAATATTTTCTAAATTATCGCGGTAAACGGGAATTCGGGAGTATCTATTTTCTGATAAAAGTAAATTGATAACCTCTTCTCGCCCAGTATTGGCATCAATCGCCACTAACTTATCTAAGGGGGTATAAACAGCCGTTACGGGAACATCATCAAATTCAATGGCCGATTGGATAAGATGACTTTCATCTTCATCCAAAACGCCCTCTTCTTCAATGGTTTCCACAATGGCCTGTAAATCCTCCTCGGTATAATCTAAATCTTCATCCTTAACTATTTTATTTAGTAACCAATTAAAGGGACTGATGAGAATAAGAGCTAAGGGTTTAAATAAATAAATCAAGGCCTTTAAAGGAACTGCCAAAAATTCTGCTAGTTTGTCAGCATTGGCCCGCGCAATATTTTTTGGTAGGATTTCACTAAATAAGAAAACCACGATGGTAACGGTAATGGTGGCCACTAAAGAACCTATCTCACCCATAATAGCAATCGCTAAAACCGTCGCTAAAGTCGATAGAACAATGTGACAAATATTGGTACCTATTAAAACAGTAGTCAAAGCATTATCAAAATGATCCAAAATAAATTGGACTCTCTTGGCCGAGCGATCATTATTTTCAGCTCTTGTTTTAAAGCGTGTTTTATTACAGTAAGCATAGGCGGTCTCGGCGGCAGCAAAAAGGCCACCTAACAAGACCAATAAACCTAGAACGATGTACAGGAACCAGCGTATACTACTCCCATCGCCTTACACTAGGCAACCACCTCTTTTTCGGCAGTATTATAACAAAGGCCTTATTAATTGTCAAAAAAATCTGTCACTGAAAATTTAAAAACCCGTTTACCAAACGGGTTTAATAAAAATCGTTTTTTAAATTGTTCTTAACAGGCCCAAAGACCATGTAAATTACAATAAGCATTAACCGCCCTTAATTCTTCCCCATTTTGTAAGAAGAACTGCACCCTAGGTTTCATATTGGGACTCAAATGGTAACGATAGACCGCTAGACTTGTCTCTATGCTGATCCACTCGATATAGTGATCTTCAAACATCGGGTGTTCATAACTACCCACCACAATATCTACCAGTTTCCCTTCAAGGGTCACAACCGCTACATGCTTATCAAAAGACGCCTCGGTAGTATTAGGGATTAATTCTTCCATCACTTCACCACAACAGGTAAGGGCTTTGCCTGAATTCTTTAATAACACCACCAAATTGCCACAGTGGCTACAACGAAAATATTGCATGTACTTGCCTCCTTACCTACTTATTACCACTCTAAGTCGCGATCAAGCACTCGGCCCATTCCTGTTATTTTATCAAGGATGAGGCGCTGCTCAACTTGAGCGACCATTTTTCTAGTGTATTTAACTGTGTCAGGATTGACAGACAAGGAATCAATACCGCAACGAACCAAGAATTCGGCAAACTCAGGATAAGTGCTAGGGGCTTGACCACAGATGGATACTGTCTTGCCCGCGGCATGGGCGGTTTCGATAAGCTTCTTGACAAAACGACGAATCGCTAGGTTCCTTTCATCATAGATATGAGCAACTGTCTCATTATCGCGATCACAGCCTAAGGTCAACATCGTCAAATCATTGGAACCGATAGAATAACCATCAACATACTCGTTAAACTCTTTGGCTAGAATTATATTAGAAGGAATCTCAGCCATCAACCAAACTTTGAAATCCGGACCGCGTCTTAAACCTTCATCGGCCATAATCTGCGTAACTTTACGACACTCATCAACCGTCCGACAGAAGGGAATCATCACATGGAGATTCATTAAGCCATAATCTTCTCTTACCTTCCTAACGGCGGCGATTTCTCACTTTAAGGCCTCAATCTGCTTGGGGTCGTAGTAACGTGAGGCACCACGCCAACCTAATAAAGCACTGGATTCTAAGGGTTCAAACTCGTCTCCGCCTTTTAAATCCCGATACTCTGAAGATTTAAAATCAGAAAAGCGTAGAGTGACTGGTCTAGGCGCCATCGCTTGACAAACCTGGCGCAGCCCCTGCGCTAGTTGATTGACAACTTTCTCGGGTTGACCAATTTTTAATAAGTACAAGGGGTGTTCATGAATATAGGTCGTCCAGATAAACTCTTCCCGCATTAAACCAATGCCATCACAGGGTAACGAACTGTATTTTTCAGCAAGAGAAGGATCACCTAAATTCATATAAATTTTGGTACCAGTAACTGGGAATGTTTCAGCCACGACTGGTCCACCACCTGCCACCGAAGGCGTTGCTTCCTTACGGGCTGCAAAGCGCACGATACCTTCATATACCACACCATTAGTCGCATCAACTGAAATAATGCAACCATCTTGAATAACATCAGTTGCCGCTGGTCCTTTACTCTTTGTACCAACGACACAGGGAATCCCTAACTCCCGCGAAACGATAGAAGCATGGCAAGTAATACCACCAGAGTTGGTTACGATGGCCTTAGCCTTTTTCATGGCCGGCACCCAATCAGGGGCCGTCATTTCGGTAACTAAAATCTCGCCATCTTTAAATTCGCCAATATCCTTGACATTTTTAATTACATGGGCTTTACCGGTAACTCTACCTGGCGAGGCCGATAAACCTTTAACTATAACCTTATTATCCCCAGTAACTGCTGCTCCGGCTTCGGCTTCTTTTTTCCGTTTTGACCAAACAGTTTCCGGACGCGCTTGGAGCAACCAAATACGACCATCGCGTTCATCAACGGCCCACTCCATATCCATATAAATGCCATAGTGCTTTTCTATCTTTAAAGCATAGCCGGCTAATTCTTTAATTTGGGCATCTGTTAACACCTGAGCGAAACGCTTATCCATTGGTACAGGTTGTTCTTCACATTCACCGTCTTTTTTACGCACCAACATAATCTCTTGACTACAGACACCACAGACATCAATGTTGCCCGTCTTTTTATTAACTTGATAGTTATCGGGGGTCACTGTCCCCTGAACAACATATTCACCTAAGCCATAGGCGGCTTCAATAAAAATTTCATTATCATCGCCATTGGTGACGTTTAAAGAAAACATCACACCCGAAGCTGCTGAGAAAACCATCATCTGCACAGCCGCACTCAAGGCTACATCAAGGTGTTTATAACCCTGTTTCTCTCGGTAATAAACCGCTCGATCGGTAAAGCAAGAGGCGTAACATTCTTTAACTTTTTGGACAACTTTCTTCGCCCCACTGATGTTGAGATAGGAATCCTGCTGTCCAGCAAAACTCGCATCAGGTAGATCTTCAGCTGTCGCGCTTGAACGTACAGCCACCGCCGGATTTTTCTCCCCGACCTTTCTACCTAATTCTTCGTAAGCCTCAGTGATAGCCTTTTCTAATTCTTCGGGCATATCTTCTTCCACAATCAATTTTCGTAATTGGGAACAGACTTTGCTCAACTGCTCACTATCTTCAATATCCGTGAGCTCGGCCATCGTATCTTTCATCCGCTGATGGAGACCGTTCTGCTCAATAAAGAGGCGATAGGCTTTGGCGGTCGTGGCAAAACCATAGGGAACTGGAACATCAGTCTTTGAGGTCATCTCACCTAAGGAAGAAGATTTTCCGCCGACAATTGCGACGTCGTCGCGCTCAATTTCATCAAACCAAAGTAACAGAGCATCTTCTTTTTTTATTGTTTTTCTTTTAGCCTTAGTTTTCATATTTAGGTCCTCCAAAAATCTATTGATTTTTAAGTAAAATATTGACTTTTAAGATTTTAGCACAAAAAAACATAAAAGG
>JAAZGG010000059.1 GCA_012511355.1 bacterium
CAAAATTTTGATGAATCATCAAGTTCTTGACCACAATTTTTACAAAACATAATAAACCTCCACTTCGGTAATTGTAGCACTTATTCCCATAGATAACAAGATTTACAGATTAATGAAAAAGCAATTTTTAAATGGTTAAAATACCCTTTTTTTATTAAGGTCAATTGCATTTCACTTTTCAAGTGTTTTTAGTATAATACTAATGATGAAGTTATTGGAGGCTAGATGATGAGATTAGGTATTGACATTGGGTCAACCACAATCAAATGTATTGTGCTTGATGATAATGGGCAATTGGTTTATTCCACTTATAAAAGACATTTTTCTCATATTAAAGAGAATCTTTTAGAGACGCTTAAAGAGCTTCAGGCCTCGTCTTTGAATTTAACAAATCTAATGGTGGGGATGTCGGGTTCAGCGGGCATGGGTTTAGCCGAAAGTTTAAATCTTGACTTTGTTCAGGAAGTCTATGCCACTAGAATTGCGGCTCAACGTTATCTCAAAGAGGTTGATTGTATCATTGAACTTGGTGGCGAAGATGCCAAGATTCTTTTTCTTAAAGATGGTTTAGAAGTTCGGATGAACGGCACTTGTGCGGGGGGCACAGGGGCTTTTATTGATCAAATGGCGACCTTATTAAACGTTAGTCTTGAGGAATTAAATGATTTAGCTTCCAAAAAAGAAAAACTTTATAGCATCGCTTCCCGATGTGGTGTTTTTGCTAAGACCGATATTCAAGCTCTTTTAAACCAAGGAGTTCGCAAAGAAGATATTGCCGCCTCGATTTTTAAATCGGTAGTTAATCAAACCATAGGTGGACTAGCACAAGGCCGGGAAATTGAAGGAAAGATCATTTATTTAGGTGGCCCTTTAACTTTCTTGCCGGAGTTACGGAAATCTTTTGATGAATCATTAAAGGTTGAGGGAACTTTGCCCCAAAACTCGCTTTTGTTTGTGGCTTTAGGCACCGCTTTATGTGCTGAGAAAAAAATGTCGTTAAAGGAGATTATTGATATTTTCGAAGCCGCCAAACCCCAAGAAAGTTATGCCTTTAATGAACCTTTGTTTAGAAACAAAAAAGAACTGGAAGATTTCAGGGAACGTCATAGTAAAGCCAAGGTTCAAATTTTGGAACTCAAAGACTATACTGAGCCCCTTTACTTAGGGGTTGATAGTGGTTCGACCACTATTAAAGCCGTATTGATTGATGCTGATAAAAATATTCGCTATAGCAAATACCTTCCTAATGAAGGACAACCCTTAAATATTTTTAAAGAGATTCTACAAGAAATTTATCAAATAAATCCCGCTGCTAAAATTATGGGTACTTGTTCCACAGGCTATGGTGAGGACTTAATTAAAAATGCTTTTAGTTTAGATGCCGGCTTAGTAGAAACGATGGCCCACCTTGAAACAGCTAGGCATTTTAATCCTAAAGTCGATTTCATAATCGATATTGGTGGACAAGATATTAAGTGTTTTAAAATCGAAGATGGGGTCATTTCTAACATTTTTTTGAACGAAGCCTGCTCTTCGGGCTGCGGTTCTTTCTTGCAAACTTTTGCCAATGCTTTGAATTATGACATCAAAGATTTTGCTAAATTAGGCCTACTGGCTAAAAAACCAGTAGATTTAGGTTCAAGATGCACCGTTTTTATGAACTCTAGTGTCAAACAAGCACAAAAAGACGGAGCTACGATTGATAATATCTCCGCTGGTCTATCAATGTCGGTAGTTAAGAACGCAATCTATAAAGTCATCCGTGTTGTTGATCCTCATGAACTCGGCTCGGAGATTGTTGTTCAAGGTGGCACCTTTTATAATGAAGCGGTGTTGCGAGCTTTTGAAAAAGAACTAGGTGTTAATGTAACGCGTCCCAATATTGCCGGCGTGGCTGGCGCATATGGAGCGGCCTTATATGCTTTAAGTTTAAAGTTAGAAAAATCAAGCCTAATTAGCCAAGAAGAAATTGCTAATTTCAGTTTCAAAATAAAAACATTCAATTGTCAGATTTGCAAAAATCATTGCAGTCTCAATCTCAATATTTTCGCCAACGGCACGCGCTACCTTTCGGGTAATAAATGTGAGCGTCCTTTAGGCGTTCAAAAGAGTGATGATAGTTTAAACATGTATCATTACACCCAAAATAAACTCTTAAGTTATCCAGCAATTGAAGGACCACGAGGAGATATCGCTATTCCCTTAGTTTTAAATAATTATGAATTATGGCCTTTCTGGTATGCCTTTTTTACATCTTTAGGTTTTAAAGTTTCTCATAGTGGCTTTTCTAATCATCATCTTTATGTTTTAGGACAACACACAATCCCTTCGGACACCGCTTGTTATCCAGCTAAACTCGTGCATGGGCACATTGAGAAATTATTAGCCGAGGGACACAAACTTATTTTTTATCCTTGTATGACTTATAATATTGATGAAGGCATTTCTTCCAATTATTATAATTGTCCTATTGTCGCCTATTATCCTGAGACAATTATAAATAATGTTGACAAGGTTAAAGAGATCAATTTTATCCGCGACTATATCGGCCTTGCCAAACCCAAGATTTTTGAAGAAAAAATTCTGATGATTTTAAATAAGCGTATAGGTGGTTTTAATAAGCGAGAGATTAAAAAGGCCAGTCATGCTGCCTATAAGGCTTATGCTAATTATTTGGCTGATTTACGTAAAGAAGCACAAGTAGTTATCAAAAAAGCCCGAGCGGCAGGTAAGAAAATCTTTGTCTTAGCAGGGCGTCCTTATCATGTTGATCCTGAGGTCAATCATGCGATTGATAAGCTTGTTAATGGCTTTGGTTTAGCCTTGATTACTGAAGATAGTATCTCGCATTTAAACAAGAAATTTGCGACCAATGTTTTAAACCAATGGACCTATCACGCCCGCCTTTATTCGGCTGCCAAATATGTCTGCAGTCACAGAGATATGCATCTTATTCAACTAGTTTCTTTTGGTTGTGGACTTGATGCTATCACTACCGATGAAACGAAGAAGTTATTAGAAAGTAATGGGAAGATTTATACTCAGATTAAAATTGATGAAATTGCTAATCTAGGGGCCGTAAGAATTCGCCTGCGTTCTTTATTAGCTGCTATTAAAAGAAAGGAGCAACAAAATGGGTAAGAAAAAATTTCTTTTAGATTATCCGATTTTTACCGATGAAATGCGTAAAACTCATACTGTCTTAATTCCTTCTTTTATGGATAGCCATATGGAACTTTTTGCTGGTGCTTTTGAACGCAAAGGTTATAAAACTCGCCTTTTAGATAATTGCGACACCCTTTTAGTCCGCGAAGGACTCAAATATGTTCACAATGACACCTGTTATCCAGCCACCTGTGTTATCGGTAAATTTTTAGATGCCCTTAAAAAGGAAGAGGATTTGGAACATGTGGCTTTGATTTTAACACAAACAGGCGGCGGTTGTCGGGCCACTAACTATGTGCCTTTATTAAGAAAAGCTTTAGCCAGTGCCGGTTTTGGTCATATTCCCGTCATAACCTTTAATCTTGGTGATTTAAAACGCAGTGAAGGTTTAAAAATCAATTTGTCTTTTCTCTTTGATCTATTGGCGGCGGTTACTTACGGCGACACTTTGATGTATCTTCACAATAAGACCCGCTCTTATGAAAAAGTTAAGGGCTCATCAGATGGTTTAGTTAAAAAATGGAATAAAAAACTAAGAGAAGAATTGCGTTTAGGCAAAGCCTCTTCTATTAGAGCAATTAAGAAAAATCTAAGGGCCATCACTGAGGATTTTAATAATTTAGATATTGAATACACAGTCAAACCAAAGGTGGGAATTGTTGGGGAAATCTATGTTAAATATGCGGCGATTGGCAACAACAATTTAGAAGAGTTTTTAGTTAGTCAGGGGGCGGAAATCTTAGTGCCGGGGGTCTTTGGCTTTTTAATGTATTGCTTTGCAAATGCTGAATATGATTATCGTTATTATAGAACAAGAATTAGTCATAAACTTTATAGTTCGGCCATTCTTTGGTTAATCTCGCGTTATGAAGGCTGGATGATTAAAGCGATTAAAAAATATAGTAAATTTGAGGCGATGCAACCTTTCAAGGCAACAAGGAAGGAAGCTAAGGGCATTATTAAACATGGGGCTAAAATGGGGGAGGGTTGGCTTTTATCAGCCGAGATGAATGAACTTATAAAAATTGGCTACAGCAATATTATCTGCGCCCAGCCCTTTGGTTGCTTACCCAATCATATTTGTGGGAAGGGTGTTATGAATCGTTTGAAAAAGTTACATCCCCATGCCAATATAACACCAATTGACTATGACTCAAGTGCGAGTAAGGTCAATCAGGAAAATAGAATTAAATTGATGTTGGCACTAGCTAAAGAGAAGATTGAAGAGTAAAAACCTATTGTTTTTACGAAAAAACATTGACATAAAGAAGAGAAATATTGTAATATGTTTTGCGGCACTGTTTTGCCTTTTGTAGCCCCGGTAAAGTTACAAAGTGGTAATGGAGGACAAATATGCAACATCAGACAACGATGATTAAGCCTACCGAAATTGTGCGCAAATGGCGTTTAGTAGACGCCACAGATATTCCGCTTGGTCGTCTATCGACAGCGGTTGCCAGAGCCTTAATCGGTAAGGACAAGCCAATTTATACCCCGAATTTAGATTGTGGTGACTACGTCATCATTGTTAACGCGGAAAAAGTTGGCTTAACGGGTAATAAATTGATGACAAAAAATTATTACAATGTTTCTGGTTATATGGGCGGATTAAGAACACGTTCCGCCAAGACAATGGTTGAAAAGTATCCAGTAGAGATGATGGAAAGAGCGGTTTGGGGTATGTTACCCAAAGGACCTCTTGGACGGAAGATTTATAAAAAGCTTTTTGTCTATGCTGGGGGCGAGCATCCACACGCAGCTCAAAATCCCGAAGTCTGGGAACTTAAGTAGGAGGTAAGAAAACAATGGCGAGAGCAAAAAAAGCAGTTCAATATGCCGGTTTGGGTAGAAGAAAAAGTTCTACTGCCCGTGTTATCTTAGTTCCTGGCAAAGGCAAGATTTTAGTCAACGGCGTTGAGGTTGATAAATATATGCCTTATGCGACCTTAGTTATGGATCTTAAACAACCTTTAACTTTAACCAATACAGTTGAACAATTTGATATTAGTGTCAATGTCAGTGGCGGTGGTTTCACCGGTCAGGCTGGCGCTATCCGTTTAGGAATCGCAAGAGCCCTTTTGGAGGCTTCAATGGATTATCGTCCTACTCTTAAAAGAGCAGGCATGTTAACTAGAGATGCTCGCTCAAAAGAGCGGAAGAAATACGGTCTTAAAGCGGCTCGTAGAGCACCACAATTCAGTAAACGTTAGTTTGTAAAGGCTAAAGCTTGCCACTAGGCAGGCTTTTCTTTTTGGTAGCGGACTTCACCTTAAATAAGTATTGACTAAAGTCAAGTTTAAGTGATATATTAAGTAAGCACATGGGCCTGTAGCTCAGTTGGTTAGAGCGCACCCCTGATAAGGGTGAGGTCGATGGTTCAATTCCATTCAGGCCCACCAAGGCCTACTTAGCTCAGTCGGTAGAGCGCTCGGCTGTTAACCGATCGGTCGTAGGTTCGAGTCCTACAGTAGGCGCCATCATTTACACAAAAGTCCTCAAGTTGGGACTTTTTATTTTAAAATATGTGTTATAATGGAGCCTGAGGTGAGAAAAATATGGGCTTAAATCATGTTGGTTCAGTAGAAATAGTTACCGAACGTCTAATCTTACGTCGTTTGAAGGAAAGCGACAAAGAGGATATTTACACTAACTTGGCGCATGATAAATTAGTTAGTAAAACCTTTAAGCTCCCTTACTATGAAAACATTGACAACATGAATGCTTTTATGACCACCTATCTTAGCCGCAGCGCGGATATCAACACTTATTTTTGGGTGATTGAATTAAAGAAAAAAAGCGAAGCAATTGGGATTTTTGTTACCCCAAGTCGTAGCGACTCAGATTTCACGATTGAGGTTGGCTGGGCCCTTGGTAGTAATTATTGGGGGAAGGGTTATGCGGCTGAAGCACTGAGAGCCGTTATCAAATTCTTCTTTACCGAAATTGGTTACAATCGCATTACCGCCGCCCATTTTGTTGGCCATGATTCTAGTGGTTTAGTTATGGAAAAAGCCGGGATGCGTTATGAAGGAATGCGCCGGCAAGAAGTTTTTTATCGCGGACAATTTATTGATACTGAAAATTATTATATTTTACGCGAAGAGTGGAATTTTTAATGACAGATTATCAATTTTTTAATGAAAAGGTCTCTCCTTTATTAGTCAAGTGGTTAAACGAAGAAATTCGTTTTTATTTATTTGCAGACATTGGGCAAATCTATTTTGCGTATGCCAGTGATTTCGCCTCTAAAGAAATCGCCGCCCAGTGTAATTATGAACGGCGAGAGATCGTTTTTAATATTGCTTGGATTAAAGAGCGTTTCAAGAAAAATGAAGTTTTTTTAGTAAAGTATTTAATTATGCATGAAATTCGCCATTTTTACCAAAGGCGAGTAGTTGAAAGTTTTAAAAATCGCGAAAATGTTCGTATATATGAACCGCAAGCTATGCTTTTAAGTTGGCAGAAAAACTTTGAAAAATATATTGATATTACAGGTAGTAGTGAATTAGAAGAAAAGAATTATTTCAGCCAGCCCATTGAACTTGATGCCACAGCTTTCGCCTATTATTTAATGCAACATTTACATCCTAATATCAATCCCCGAAGTTTATATGTTCCTAAATATGCTGTTGATTATATTAAAAAAAGCCGTGGTTTTTACCAAAGCTTCTTTCAAGTTGCGGATCAAAATAAACGCTATTATTTTTAATCGCTATAGTTATCAAAATAACCTTGAATTAAAACAACTGGCGTTCCTTTATCACCAGAACCACTGACTAAGTCGCAGAGCGAACCCAGTAAATCAGTTAATTGTCTAGGGGTAGTTCCTTGAGAGGCCATTTGGCCAACAAGATTACCTTTTTTATTTTTAATGCTTGTTTTAAGTGCTTCTTCAAGTTCTTGACCCTTGAGATTTTTATAATCATTATCGGCAAGATATTTGAGTTTTAATTCATTTGGTGTTCCTTTTAATCCAGCGGTATAAGAAGGACTTACCACAGGATCGGCTAATTCCCAAATTTTACCCTGTGGATCTTTAAAGGCTCCGTCACCATAGACCATGACTTCCACCTTTTTTTCGCATTTTTTAAAGATTTGTTTTTGAATGTCTAAAAGCAAGCCCTCGGCCTCTCTTGTGAAAAGTTTTAAGCTTTCTTTGATTGATTTATTGGAGCCTAGTAAGCCATAATCAGGGTTAAAAACGCTGCCACTGATGGGTTTCGTTAAAAGGTCATCTAAACCTAAAACCACTTCTGCCCCCTTGTTTTTTAAAAGGGCTTTGGTTCTTTTTCTTGTATGAACATCGCAGGCGATAACCTGTTTAGTATATTTTAAAATATCTTCAGCGCGGTTAGAAAAGATGATTTCCGCTTCCGCTCCCATCTCTTTAATGAGTGAAGTGTAATAATCGATATAATCAATGCCCGTAAATTCATGTTTCGAATAACCAAAGAGTTTACGGAAGGTGTTCGTATCTAAAAGAGTATTAGCAGGGTTGACCTTTTTAGCATCTAATAATTCATAAGATATCAAGGCATTGCCCACCTCATCACTGGGGTAAGAAAGCATAAGAACAATTTTTTTAACGGCTTTAGCAATACCCTTTAGGATGATGGCGAAGCGATTACGCGACAAGATAGGGAAAACAAGACCAACAGTTGGACTGGAGATTTTACTTTTAACATCGATAGCTACGGTTGTAATATCCACATAGTTTCCTTGGGCGCGAGCAACGATAGACTCGGTTAAAGCGATAACGTCGCGATCACGTAAGGCAAAGCCCTCGCTTTGAGCGGCTTCTAAAACACTATCAACTACTATTTTAGCTAAGTCATCGCCTTCGCGAATGATAGGGGTACGAATACCTCTGGCAACTGTTCCAACTCTTCTTTCCATAGCTAGACCTTCTTTCTTGAACATCTATATTTTAATTACTTATGCAATTAAAATCAACCCACGGCTTTTTAAGAGAAATAAGGCTTTCTTAAAGATTGAAAAAAAATAATTTTATGCTACAATGTGCAGTTGTGTACAATAAGAATTTTTTATGCTGTACAAGGGTTATTGGGGAGAGTTTTAAATGCTAGAAATTAGAAATTTATCTAAGGAATATCAAACTAGGGGCAACGTTGTTAAAGCCCTTGATAATATCAGTATTTCTTTTCCGGAGACGGGAATGGTTTTCTTACTGGGCAAGTCGGGCTCTGGGAAATCAACACTTTTAAATGTTGCAGGTGGTTTAGATAAGGCGACCAGTGGCGAGATCATTATCAAAGGTAGGAATAGTCGCGATTTTTCAGCCGCGGACTTTGATAGTTATCGTAATGCCTATATCGGTTTTATTTTCCAAGAGTACAATATCTTAAATGATTTTAATGTTGAACAAAATATTTCTTTGGCTTTGCAATTACAAGGGCGGCCTAATGATCAAGCGGCCGTAGATGCCTTACTAGCTAAAGTTGATCTTGCCAATTTAGGTAAACGTAAACCCAATACCTTATCCGTTGGTCAAAAGCAAAGGGTGGCTATCGCTAGAGCCTTGGTTAAAAATCCTGAGATTATCATGGCTGATGAGCCAACAGGGGCTTTGGATAGCAAAACGGGTAAACAGGTTTTGGATACGCTTAAAAAGTTGTCAAAAGATAAACTAGTCTTAGTTGTTTCTCATGATCGCGAATTCGCCGAGTTATATGCTGATCGGATCATTGAACTGAGTGATGGTAAGATCATCAGTGATGTGACCAAGAACTATATTAAAGCTCAAGAAATCAATGAAAACATCAGTTTTGTCAATGAAAATGTTTTAACTATTAAAGAGGCTGAAAAATTAACACGAGCAGATGTAGAGACAATTTATCAGAGCTTAAAAGACAAAAAAGGTGAAGTTATTATCTCTAGTGGCGAAGAGCAGGTTAGCCTTGTAAGGCGAGCAACCCGTTTAAATCGCGACAACAGTAGTGAGGTTTTTCGTGATACCGAGGCTGTTGAATTAAAAAAGTATGGTAAGAATGACGCCAAATTTATTAAGTCCCAGCTACCAATGAAGCGGGCCTTTAAAATGGGAATGTCGGCACTTAAAAGTAAACCTATAAAGATGATTATGGCCTGTTTACTTACGACGCTTTCTTTAATCATGTTTGGAGTAGCTTCCACAATGATGCTTTATAATGAAAGTTATTCTTTAAATAAGGCTTTAGCAAATTCTGAACAAGATTACGAGTTAATTATGAAATCCTACAAAAAAACCAACACCTATTATCGGGAGGACCTTGATACTGGTACCATTACTGATGAAGGCTCTTATAATGACCAAGTTGCGACGCGTTTTGGCAAACAAGAATTACAAAATATGAATACCAATGACGACAATCATCTTTTTGCAGGTGTTTTTAACTTTAACGGCACCAGCGATACTAATTTTAATGTCGCAGCGACTTTAAATGATGTCACTGTTCCAAATAATGAGGAATGTTACTTTGTTAGTAGCCTTTTTGGTTTTATTGATGCCGATCAAAATTATATGGAACAAAATGGCTTTTCTTTATCTAGTGGTACTCATCCTTCAACAAGTGAAGAAATTGCTATCAGTCAATATACTTTTAATGTTATGAAAAAAGGCATGAATACGATTGAGCAAGAAAGCGATGTCGTTGGCAAGAAATTTAATTTTAGAATCAATGGCAATAAAAAAATAAGCAATCTCAAGTTAAAGGTTTCAGGTATTTATAAACTTGGTGATTTTCCTGAACTTTTCAAGGATATGAGCACTGGGCTTGAAAAAAACATGAATGTTAAATCCAAGTTTGTTCAATATTTAATAAATAGTTATCATGTGATGGGTTATGTGGCTCCTTCTTTTTACGATACTCATGCTCCTCAATTCTTTGAAGCCAGTTCAATAAGTTATGTTGAACCTTTGCCTTACAGAGGTTTGTATATGGCTGAAAATATCGGGAAAAATGAAGCGGTCAATCAGAATGATTACTACAGTTTTTTCTATACCCCTAAGGTTGTTAATAAAAATCTTTAATCGTTTATCGTATATGCTTTAGATGGTGCCGTTATTAATTATGCGGCCCCTACAAACAATGAAGTTTATGTTTCTTATGATACCTATGTTAAAGAAACCCGCGAGAATTATCTAGCTTGGTTAAGTAAAGCGAGTTTTGTTTTAAGTAACAAAGACTATGATCAGGAAGTTTATGACAAGTATAAGGGAGATGATTCAAGAACAGCGGTATCTAAAATGATCCAGCGTTTAACAAACTACTATTATGGCGATGATTCCGATTATCTTGATGAAGACTTTGATTTTAATGAAGATTTTACGGCCATCAAGGCTTTAATTGATGATTATTTTGTTAAGCTTTACAATCGTTACTACACGCTTAATAAAGGACTTAGTTATAAGGCTGCCCATCAAGCTTATCAAAAAGCGGATAATGTTGAATATACTAACTTTGTTAACGATCTTGAAGCGGCCGTTCAAGAGGCGCCTTATGATGTTACAAAAATCGAGGCCATCGACACTTACTTAAAAGATCGAGATGATTCTGATTTGATTTTGGAACAATATAGTGCCACCTGTCTTACTAAATCTTACAATTATAACAACGATGAAACAATCACTTCTATCTATGAGAAAATGACAGAAGATTCTACAGAATGCAGTGCGGAAGAATACCAGTATTGATTAAATTTTATCAATAATGAAATAACTATCTCTACTACGGACATTAGTGAACTTTTAGATATTGGTTATCAACCTGGGAATGTAGATGCCAAACTTATAACAACAACTAGTCCAAAATTGAAATATAAGAATTATCATAATGTTTCAGGAGAGATGGAAGTTATTGGTTATTTTAAAACAGAAAGTTACACTTCAAGTTATTTAGTAAGTGAAGAATTTATGAGTGTGAACGCAGATTTATCTGGTGATTATTATTATGTTGAAAGTAAGACCGCTTATCAAAAACCGACTGATGAAAAATATCAATTTGCCATTACCAAAACAGAATATACCCAAAATCAAATTGAAAATCTTTTAAGTGATTTTTATTCTTATAATTATGAAATGACCAATAATATTTATAAACAATTAACGATTTATCTGATGCTGATTGAAGCTTTAGAAACCGCCTTTTTATCAACCGGCATCGTCTTTTCAATTTTTGCCGCCCTTATGCTTCTAAACTTTATCGCTTCTTCCATTTCTTCAAAGACTAAAGAAATTGGTATTCTACGAGCGATTGGTGCTAGAGGGAACGATCTTTTTAAAATCTTCTTTTCAGAGGCCGGAGTTGTGGCGGCCTTATGTGCAGGTCTTGGTATCGTAGTCTCGGCCCTTATTTGTTGGCGTTTAAATGTTGTAATGGCCAGGGATGTTGGGATCCAACTATTGAATTTTGGTATCTTAAATATTTTATCAATTATCTTGGGCTCTCTTGTTATTGCAAGTATTGGCACCTTCCTACCTGTTTGGCGAGCGAGTAGACGTTCTCCAGTTGATAGTATTAGAACTTTATAAAACTTTGTTTTTGAATAATGTGTTGAAATTAAAAAACCTTGATAACATCAAGGATTTTAACTCTTGGTGCGGATAAAGGGACTTGAACCCTTACGTCGTGAGACACTAGATCCTAAGTCTAGCGCGTCTGCCATTCCGCCATATCCGCAAAAATGGTGCTAACTATAGGAATCGAACCTACAACCTATCGATTACAAATCGATTGCTCTGCCAATTGAGCTAAGTTAGCAATCCAAGAAAAATGGTGGACACTACAGGTGTTGAACCTGTGACCTCTTCCGTGTGAAGGAAGCGCTCTCCCGTTGAGCTAAGTGTCCAAGAAAGGGGTCCCTTCAGCAAAGGAATTTTAGCATTATTCATGGTATAAAGCAAGAATAATAATGTCTTGTTATAAAAAAGCAAGTATTGTAAAATTAAGAAGGTGATTCTATGGAAATAGTAAAGGAACATTGCTCTTTGGCCATCGTTGTTGTGCGCAATCAAAGTCAAAATCGCGTTTTAATGATTAAAAACCATTCTGGTTGGGTTTTTCCTAAGGGACATATAGAAAAGGGCGAAAGCGAAGAAGAGGCTGCTCGTCGTGAATGTAAAGAAGAAAGCGGCGTTGATATCGATCAAGCCTTTTGTCATGGCAAAGTTCATGAGTTTCAAATAATTTTTGACCATACGCATATTAAAATGACCAAAAATCAGTTTTTGGCCTACGCTGGTGGCGATGCTATAGAAAAAACAATCTCCGCCTATTGTTTTGAACTTGATTCCGCACCTCAACCCAAGGTTGAAGAAGGTTTCATTGAAGGCTGCTGGCTAAACGAAAGTGAAGCCTTTCATTTTTTGTGTTATGAGGAAAACAAAATGGCCTTAATGAAGGCGATTAATAAATTAAAAGGTAATATTGTTCAAACAATTTAAAAAGTGGGGGAAATGAATGAAAATTTCCTCTTTTTCTTCTTCGCTAAGTAAAGTGATGATTTCGGGGGCTTTAGAAATGGCAAGAATTATCTCGCCGAGAATTTGATTAAGATATTTAATAAGCAAAGGATTAATTTCCTTTTTTTCTTCTAAAAAAGCGTAGTGGGTGAGATGTGTAAAGGCGTTACTTTCTTCAAAAGAGGCATTCAAAAAACGCTTAGTCTCTGCATCCTTAAAGTGATTATCATTGAGTTTTTCAACCATGAAAGAGGCATTGGGAACCTTTGAATTATTATATTTTTTAAGATATAAGGCCCAGCCATTTAGACGCAAGATATCCTTTTTTGATACCTCTTTTTGGTGTTCAACACGATAATATTCAGTTAAAGTATCAATGTTTTGTTGATAGCGACCTTCAATGTCGATATTGGATTTACCAAATTTAATTTATCAAGTAAATCAAGAGCAGTTTTATTCGCTTCATAACCCTTGATTCCCTGATGGATAAAGAAAACATAATTGCGCTTTTCGTCTTCATAGAGCAAGAGATCTAACATGGCGAGGGACTCAAAGATAGTGCGCAACTGAATTTCCAAAAGAAGAGTATTATGGTTAAAATATGCTCGTAAAAAATCTTCGTATCGAGGGGCTAAATCTAAGAGTAAATAGCTGATGTTTTTTAAGCGATAGTTCGTGTGCTTTGAACGATTAATGACATTGCTCAATTGAGCGATTATGTAGCAAACTGGATTTATCTCTTGAGGGGAATTTGCTAGGAGTTCTCGATACTTTTTATCAATGTCTTGGCTGTGCTTTTTACTAGTTAGAACCGCACTTAATTCCTGCTTTATTTTATCATCATTGATGTGTTCAATTAGGTTTTCACAAAGTTCATTAATAATGCCGTTTTCAATAAAGAAGGGAGCAATTAATTCAAGACTGGCGAGTGTTTTATTATCAAGACCTTGGGCGATTTTAAAGGATGGATGGGTGTAGTTATCAAGGTTGCGTAAAAGAATTAAAAAGTAGTCTTTATGCTCTTCATCTGCAAATTTAACGTAGTTGAGTAAGTCAACTAGGGCCGAAGCTCTTCTTCCTTTGTGACGAGGTAACCAAGCAAAACGGCGAATAAACTTTTCTTCACTTTTTTTACCGGCAAATAAGAGTTGCAAACGCTTAAGATCAGAAAGATAAGAGGCATAGTAACGCTCAATGTATTCTGGGTTATTTGTAAAGATATCAAGTAACAAAACACTTTCAACGGCTAGACGCACAAAAAGCTTATTGGTGTTGGTTTTAGGATAGAGGGGTCTATTACTAGACACCAAGTCATCGTAAACAAGGAGTAAGTAATTGATAAGTGCTAGTAGAAAACCTCTAAAAAGACAGTAATAAGTCTGTGAGATTTTACTATTGTCCAATTGATATGTTTTGAGATGTTTTTCACCGATGATACAAAAATCATAGTATCTACAAATGAGCTGTTTTAATTTGTTTGCATTCATATTAGCCTCCGCTTTCTGTATTTTAACAAAAAACAAACAATAAATATAGTGAGTATTCATGATTGCTTTTTTTTAGTTCTTTTGGTAGTATTTATCGCGAGGAGATTGATGGATATGAAAGCAAAAGATATTGCAAGTGCAATTGCCTTTATTATATTTGGTTTAATCGCCGTCTTTATGATGGTGCTTATTTTAGGTGCCGCTTTTGGTGCCGATTTTGCCACTTCAATTGAGTGGTATGTTATCAAAACATGGAAATGGCCCAAGTTTAATGTCATTTTATGGAGCATTGTTGTTTTAGCGATAGATTTAGCTATGTTTATTGCGATGTTAGTAATTCAAGAGGATAATCGTTCAAAACCTGTCAGTAGGCGGCGTGGTAATTAAAAGTTAAAGTGGAAGCAATTCCGCTTTTTTATTGACCGTTAGACAAAAATAATAGTATAATCCAACTTAAAGAAGACGAGGAGATAATAATATGAAAAATATTGTTAAATTATTTGCTTTAGGTGGTTTAGATGAAAATGGTAAAAATATGTATGTTTTGGAAATAAACCTAGACATTATTGTTTTTGCGGCCGGAATGAAATACCCTGATAATTTATCGCGTGGGGTAGATATGATCATTCCTGATTATAAATATTTAAAAGATAATAAGAAGAGAGTAAAGGCTTATTTTATCAGCCATGGTCATGATGATATCATGGGAGCTTTGCCTTATATCATTCAACATGTTCCTGCCCCAGTATATTGTTCAAGAGTCACTCGGGAAATGATTGAACTGACAGCAAAAAGGCGCAAACAAAAAGTTAAATTTGATTTTCGGGAAGTTAAAGCTGGAGACATAATTGATATCAATGGGCACGAAACAACCTTTTTTGCTACTACCCATTCTATCAATGAATCTTTAGGGGTGGCGGTTGAAACTGGTGATGGTTTGGTTGTTTACAGCAGTGACTTTATTTTAGATTATGAGTATTTACAACAATATCGCACCAATCTAGATTCCTTTGTTGATTTACAGCGTAAAGGAGTTTTGTGTTTAATGACAGAATCAGTCAGTTGCCATATTCCAGGACACACCTCACCTAATCATCGCATAACGCCAATTGTTGAACCAATTTTTATTGAAAATACAGGACGCATTATCTTTTCTTTCTACTCCCAGAATCTCTTTGGTATTCGTGAGGCTATTGACTTAGCAATCAAGTATAAGAGACGTGTTTATATCTTTGATGACGAGATGAAAGAAATTTTGGATGCCGCGACTGGTTTTGGAACCATCAGGATTCCTTCCTACTTAAAAGCTGATGAGTCTGATTTAAGGCGCCCTGGTAACGAGGATATTGTTATTTTAGTGACAGGTATTGGTCAAGCGGTTTTCAGTTATTTAGGAAGAATGTCTGAAGGTGAAGATAAAAATGTATCTATAAAACCGACTGATAATGTTGTTATCGCTTCACCAGTAGTTCCGGGTCTAGAATCCTTTTCAACGCGGGTAATTGATGAGGTATTTAAAACCGGGGCTAAGGTTTATAACATCAATAGACAGCAAGTTGTTTCCATGCACGCTCACGCTGAAGACATCAAATTACTTATCAATTTAGTTCGTCCTAAATACTACTTACCTGTCAAGGGAGATTATAAAAATTTAGTCAGTAATGCCCAGATTGCCGTTTCAATGAATCTAGGCTATAATCACAATAATGTCTTTGTTTTTGATAACGGAATGGTGGCCTATTTTGAGGATGGCGTTTTTAAAGGCTGTAGTGAAATTATTGAAAATGGCGAGATTATGATTGATGGTTTAAGTTTAGGTAATGTTGAGAGCACAGTCATTTCTGATCGTCAAAAAATGGCGGATGAAGGCGTTTTAATTCTTGGTGTTTCGGTAGATTCTAAAAATAAAAAAATTATTGCAGGTCCTGATCCTCAAATGCGTGGTTTGATTTTCTTGCGTGATGCTGAGGAGTTTGTTGCCGAATTGGTGCGGACTTTTCAAAACCTAGTTCAAGAGGCCTTGGACAATAAAACGGTTAATCATGATGAAACCAAAGTAAAAATTCGGGAGAAGATAATTAGTTTGGTTCGTAAATACACAGGGAAGGACCCTCTAGTCTTGCCAGTAATAATTGATATTAACCAGAAATAAAATTGGCGTAGACGCAAAAAGATAAAAAAATGCGTTTACGCTTTTTTTATTATCCTTTATCAAGTATAATAGGAGACGGCGAATGTTAATGGAACCAAATTTCAATAAAAAAGGCTTCGGTTTTAAATTTCCTGATCTAGCGAGCAAAAAGGCTCGCTATTTTGCCTTTGGTTTATTAGCATTTCTCTTGTGTTTAATCGGTATTTTTGATCGTGTTGGTTTAGGAAAGATTATTTCTTTTATTCTAGTTTATTTATTTGGTTGCTTTTATTTTGTTCCTTTAGCAATTGGTTGTTTTTATGGCGCTTACTACTTTATTCGCCAAAGGAAGATGGAGTTAGATATTAATGGATATCTCACGGCCTTTTGTTTCGCTGTCTTTTTCTGTTTAATTTGGGCCAGTGAATCAGATGCCACCATTATGAATGTCTTTAGTGTTTATGGAACCCGTTTTAGCAATATTGATGGACCAAGTGTTCAAACCTTGATTGATTCTAAAGTCGGTGGTGGTTTAATTGGTCACTTCTTTTATTCAGCTATCGCTAATATTGTCACTGCTCCCCTCGTAAAGATTGTTTATTTAGCGGGTTTTATTATCGCTTTGTTGCTTTTGTTTAGACCATTAATGGAATATTTGGTTTCTAAAATTTATCGCAAGGCTAAAAGTAAAAAAGTCAAGATCAAAGAAATCAAAGAGATGCCAGCTAAACGCGTCGAGATGACTAGAAGTGAACGACCCGAAGATTTTGCCACCGAACGAGAATTAAAAAGAGAAGAAGAGATTCTCAGTCGGATTAAAGTGGTTGATACCTCTGTCCCAGAGTCAAGTTCAAATAAATATATCCCTCAGCCCTTGGATAACGATTTCTTTTCGAATATTAATGTTATCGATGAAGAATCAAATTTCATCATGCCTGGGGCCAAGAGTGAAAAAAGAAAAATTTTCAATGTCTTCACTGATAGTTTAACCGACTTTCCAACTGAGGAACCCGAGAGTTTTTCCGTGCGTAGCGAAGCAAAGGGTTTTAATGTTTTTCGTGATGCACTATTTGATGAGAATACTCCTCCCCCACTACAGCCTTCAATAGCACAACCCCCCAAAGGTGAAAGTGTTTATGATATTTCAGATCAAGATTTATTGGACAACCGTAAAGAAGAAATCAATGATGACGATAATCTAGACTTTAGTAGTAGAAATATAAATGAAAGAAAGAATGTTCAAATAAATCCACTTCGAGAAAAGCCCGACTTGGATCTAGATATGTTTAGAACTGCGGAAAAGCAAGTAAAGGAAGAGAGTCTAAATTTTGCGATTGAAGAACCTAAAGTTCAAGAAACACCTGTAATGGAGCAACCAAAGGTGGAAGAAACAAAACGGGTTAGAAGGGCATATCGCTTACCCCCAATTTCTCTTCTAAATGAGATTAGTTATGCTGATTTATCGGAAAACAAAACCGAGGCAGAATTAAAAATTGTGCTTTTAAATGCTAAATTTAACAGTTTAGGGATTAAGGCTAAAGTTCATGATTATAAGATTGCTCCGGCCTTTACTCGTTTTGAAGTAGAGGTTAGTAGCGATGTTAAAATCACTGTTTTTGCTAGTGTTAAAAACGATTTGATGATGGCTTTATCAGCCACGCATATTGACATTTTGACACCAATACCGGGAACCAATTATGTGGGTATTGATATTCCCAATCGCAATCGTGCTATGGTTTCCTTTAAAGAGGTTTTTATTGGCATTCCTTTTGATAAAAAAGATAATAAACTTATTTTTGCCGTTGGTAAGGATATCATTGGTCGAGCCATTACAACCCCGATTAATAGAGCCCCGCATATACTAGTGGCTGGAGCAACAGGAACCGGAAAATCTGTTTGTTTAAATACCATCATTATTTCTCTTTTAATGCGCGCGACACCGGATGAGGTAAAGATCATGTTAATTGATCCTAAACGGGTGGAGTTTTCCTCGTATTCCAATATTCCGCATTTACTCTGTCCAGTCATTAACGATGCCAAAAAAGCGGCTGTCGCTCTTGATAAACTTTGTACGGAGATGTATAATCGTTTCACTCTTTTCTCGGAGGCAGGGAAGAAGAATATCACTTTCTATAACAATTATGTCAAATCAATTGGTAAAGAACCCTTGCCTTATATCATCGTTATTATTGATGAATTAGGCGATTTAATGACGGTTGCTAAAAATGAAGTTGAAGAAAGCATTCGTCGTATTACTCAATTAGCCCGAGCTTCAGGAATCCATTTAATTGTGGCAACTCATCGCCCATCGGTGGATGTTATCACTGGCGTTATCAAAGGAAATATCCCCACGCGTATCGCCTTTGCCGTCTCGGCTTATCAGGATTCGCGAACCATTTTAGATGATGGTGGTGCTGAAAATCTTCTGGGTATGGGAGACGTGCTTTTAAGGATGGCGGGCAGTTTAGAAATCCAAAGAATTCAAGGCGCTTTTGTTAGCGATGAAGAAGTTGATAGAATTACGGATTATTGTCGTGAACAGCGCAATCCTGAATTTGATCCGGAGTTTTTAAATCTAGATCCTCCCGAGCCCACCCAGATGAGTTTTGAAGAAATGGATTTTGGTGGCGATGGCAATGAAGATGAATTATATTTAAAAATCTTGCAGTGGTTGCCAAGTCAAGAGACCATTTCTGCCTCATATTTAGTTCGGAAGTTTAGTATTGGACACCCTAGAGCCGCCCGTCTTTTGGATAAACTTACCGAAGAAGGCTATATTTCAGAACCCAATGGTCCCAAACCACGTACCGTTTTTAGGGAGCGTTTTTTAAGTTTTGATAACGAAGAAGATGATTTTTAAGGAGTAAGTATCGAAGTACCATGTCTTAATACTAGGAGGGAAATATGCTCAATCAAGTACAATTAGTTGGTCGCGTAAAAAAGGTCTATCAGGATAGCGACAAAGACTGGTATTTAGTATTAGAGGTAACGAGAAGTTTTAAAGATTTTGAAGGTAGTTTTCTAAAAGACTATCTTAAGTGCAAGGTTTGGCGAGGGGTAGAAAGCTTAGTCAAATATTGCCAGAACAACCAATTTGTTAGTGTCTGTGGCCGCCTGAATTGTTTAGAAGGCGAGACCATCGAATTAGAATGTACCTATATTGATGTATTGGGGTAGAAAGGAGCAGTATGCAACAGTATTTAGATTTATGTCGCCATATTTTAAAAAATGGCCAGGAAAGAGTTGACCGTACCGGTACGGGCACCATTTCCACTTTTGGTTATCAAATGCGGGTTAACCTTCAAGAAGGTTTCCCTTTACTAACCACTAAGAAAATAGTTTTAAGAATTGTTTTAGGCGAGTTATTATGGTTTTTGACGGGGAACACCAATATTCAGCCACTAGTTAGACAAAAGATTAGGATTTGGAACGAGTGGCCCTATGAGAAGTTTAAACAATCAAAAGCTTTTAAAGGAGAGAGCCTTGAAGAGTTTATTGAAAGAATTGCTAATGATGATGCTTTTGCCAAAAAATGGGGTAATTTGGGGCCAGTTTATGGTCATCAATGGCGGGACTTTTTTAGAACGGATCAAATTAAAGAATTAGAACGCTCTTTGAAAGAAGAACCTTTTTCTCGGCGTCATATTCTTTGCGCCTGGAATCCCGCCCAAATTAAAGAAATGGCCTTGCCGCCTTGTCATGCCTTTGTCCAGTTTTATATTTCTAGTGATGGCAAGCGTTTATCCTGTCAATTATATCAACGTTCAGCTGATGTCTTTTTAGGTGTACCTTTTAATATCGCATCCTACTCCTTGTTAACCCATATGTTTGCTAATGTTTTAGGTCTTGAAGTTGGGGAGTTTGTTCATACTTTTGGTGATGTTCATATCTATAAAGATCATTTAGAGC
>JAAZGG010000060.1 GCA_012511355.1 bacterium
CATCATAGCACTCAAGTTCGGGCTTCGTTCCGTTTTTGTTAAAGAAACGGAGCATATCCATCATTTGTTGGAAAGTGTTTTGGAAGATGGCGTTAGAAGTCCATTCTAACCAAGGCTTTTCCCAATCAAAGCGCCATTCTTTAATCTTATTAACTAAGGGGAATAAACCCCAGTTAATGGAACCAGCGTTCATGGAAGCTAGTTCGGGTTTTAAAGCGGGTATAACCGCCGCTCTTTGTTCAATGGTCATATCGAGTGAACCACCAGTGGTCAAACAGATGATAACATCTTTATTTTTAGATCTGATGGTGTTGACAATTTGTTCAAAAAGTTTTAAATCGGCAGAGGGACGGCCATTTTTAGGATCCCGCGCGTGGATATGGACAACGGCGGCGCCGGCCTCGGCAGCATCTAAGGCTTCTTGAGCGATTTTTTCAGGTGTTAGTGGTAAATAAATAGATAGTGACGGTACATGGATTGAACCAGTAATAGCACAACTGACAATACGTTTATTCTTCATAATATTCCTCCTTCTTATACTTTATATTTTAAGACTTATTTATTCTTATTTCAAGGGCTTCGCTTTATATCTTAAAGTTAAATATGTGATTGTAAGAAAGAGGCCAAGTCGTTATAATTAAACTGATATGAAGTAAAGGAGCGATGTTATGTTTCCCTTTTTAGCTATACAGGTAACCCACATTATCGGTATTATTATCGCCGCTGTTATTATTTTTGGTATTACCATTTATTTTATAACGGACAAGTATAAGAACAAAAAATTTATTGAAGATATTGAAAAACGTAAAGAGGCCCAAAGACTAGAAGAAGAAGAAAGAGAAGCCTTAGTTGCCGAATATCGTAAAAGTAAAAAAAGCGGTGAGGAGTTTCTTGATGAAGAAGCCAAAGAACAAGCGATCTCAAAGGCCGAAAAGAGAAGACCGGTAATTACGGCTTTAATTCAAAATGTGGTACCAATTGAAGACAGCGTTAAATTGAGTGATGAAGATGAAGAAAAATTAGTGGTTGTCGTTAAAGACACTAAAGTTTATAGTCAGAAAAAGAAGGAAGTTTTGGTAACGCCAACTCAGTTAGGCGTCTTTGAAGCTGGTCATATTGTTAATCCATTAACCTTAATTGAAAAAGGCATTATTTCTAAATATGGCCATTATTATTTAAAGATTCAGGCTAAAGGACCAATTAAGAAAGCTTTAAATGTTGAGGCTCACGACTATGATAATTATGCTGCTAAAATGATCCTTCTAGCAGGTGGAACAGTAATAAAAGTAACAAAGTAAAAGTTTTATAAAATTAGTGATGATAAGGGGCAATATTTGCTCCTTTTTCATAGTCCGAAATTTTGATAAAGAATTAAAATTAACCAAGGCTTATTACTTTTTTGAATGTTCTTCTTTTGCAAACATTTTAGTTAATAAAAAGATTTTTTTGAAAATTTATGGCAGAAAATGAAAAAAGATTGATAAGTGCTAAACTTTTTAAAATCAAATTTTTAGATGAAAACGCTTAACAAAAGCGCTTACAAGTGCTATAATACAAGTGTATTCGTAGCACAATAGTAGTGCAAAAAAAAGAAAAATGGAGGAAATTGAAAAACATGAAAAAAGTAGTTATCGTTTCTGCGTGTAGAACACCAATTGGTTAATACGGCGGCGCTCTTGCAAATGTCTCTGCCAGAACCTTGGGTGCCGTCGCTGCCGCTGAAGCCATCAAAAGAGCTGGCCTAAAACCAGAGCAAATCGAAGAAGTTTATATTGGTAACATTCTTGATGCTGGTAATGGCCAAAACGTCGCCCGTCAAATTATGATTGACTCTGGAGTTCCGTACGAAGTTCCAGCTATGACCATCAATATCGTTTGTGGTTCTGGCTTACGTGCTGTCTCGCTAGCGGCTCAATCAATTATTAGTGGCAATTCTGAAGTCGCTCTTGTTGGTGGTACTGAAAGTATGTCCAATACCCCTTACTTGCTACCAAAAGCTCGTTGGGGTGCTAGAATGGGAAATACTCCCTTAGTCGATATGATGATTTCTGATGGCTTAAGTGATATTTATAACGGCTGCCATATGGGAATTACCGCTGAAGAAGTTGCCAAACGCTGGGGTCTCACTAGAGAAGAACAAGATGCCTTTGCTTGCAGTTCACAAAACAAAGCTGAAGCTGCTCAAAAAGCTGGCAAGTTTGAAGAGGAAATTGTTCCAGTCGTTATTAAGGGTAGAAAAGGCGACACTGTCGTTGATAAAGATGAATTTATCAAATATGGTGTTACCATGGAATCCTTAGCCAAAGCTAGACCGGCCTTTGCAGTTGGCAAATACAAAGATGTTTACAATGGTGGAACCGTTACCGCTGGTAATGCCTCTGGTATTAATGATGGCGCGGCTATGCTCGTTGTTATGTCCGAAGAAAAAGCCAAAGAATTAGGCTGCCCAGTCTTAGCTGAAATTGTTTCTTGGGGTACCAAGGGTGTTGATCCCTTCATCATGGGTACTGGCCCAATCCCCGCAACTCGCCAAGCTTTAGAAAGAGCCGGTTGGAAGATTGAAGATGTTGATTTAGTTGAAGCTAACGAAGCCTTCGCATCTCAATCCTTAGCCGTTGGTAAAGAGTTGAATTTCGATCCCGCAAAATTAAATGTCAATGGTGGTGCTATTGCCTTAGGTCACCCAATTGGCGCATCAGGTGCTCGTATTCTCGTCACTCTCTTATATGAAATGAAGAGAAGAAACGTCAAGAAAGGTTTAGCTACCCTTTGTATTGGCGGCGGAATGGGAACAGCCCTCTTAGTCAAACGTAAATAATAAAGTCTAAAAGTGAAGGGTGAGCACTACGCCCTTCACTTTCTAGTTTTTGTTCTACGATACAATAATTAATTTTTAAAAATTAGATATTGGGCCAGAAAATTCTGGCTCATTTTCTTTTGTTAATAAAAAAACATCCTAGTGGATGTTAACAGTAAAATAAAAACTTTAGATAATTAAACAGCATGGCTGCTGTTGAACTTGAGGGGGTAATGATACCAAGGTCAACTGAAATTTCATAAAAGACATTTATAAACACATAAGTTAAAAGACCACCAGCTGCTGTCATCATAACAACAAAGATAACTCTTAAAACATTGTTCCGCAGAATTTTAATTAACGAGAGGTTAAGGGCAATATTAATTAAAGCTAGAAAAAAAGCAAAAATTGCGACTTCTAGGTTAAACATCATGCTATAAATAACGGGCAAAAAAATGAGCCATTTAAAAAAAGCGGGAATTTTTGGGAAGAGTTCATATTCTTTGCCATCAATATAAAACTGAGGATAATCAAGTACATTGACAACCACAGCGATTATACGTTCACGATTGAGATTGGGATCATAATAGGAATATTGGCCACGTCTTTTATCAATTAAAGTTGCGGGTTCTCCGTTGGCATAAATTTTTTTTACGCCCCAGAATAAACCGGCGACAATATTAATGTCAATTCCTCTTTCAATAGGTGGATATTTAAAGCCTATTCTCACGTTTTAACATCCTTTCAAATAAATCGGTATAAGTATAACATAAGCCAAAATAAAAGACTAGTATGTTTAATATCAAATGATGTGAGACAAAATTAATAAAAAAAAGTAGGCATCTTATCTATAATGAAGTTGAACCAATATAGAAGGAGATGCCCATGGATATTTTAACACAAGAAAGAAATTATATACC
>JAAZGG010000061.1 GCA_012511355.1 bacterium
GTGTATTTCTAGACAGAGAGTCTGGGGTGTTCCCTTACCGATTATCTATTGTGAGGATGAAACACCTTTACTAGAACAAGAACTCTTTGATCACTATGAGGGTCTATTTAGGAAATATGGTTCTAATGTCTGGTTTGAGCGGGAAGCTAAAGATTTATTACCGGAAGGTTATAAAAATCCCCATAGTCCTAATGGTCTATTTAGAAAAGAAACCGATATCATGGATGTTTGGTTTGATTCGGGCTCTTCGCATACTGGTGTTTTAATAGCTAGAGGCTATGGCTATCCAGCCGATCTTTATTTAGAGGGCAGTGATCAATATCGCGGTTGGTTTAACTCTTCTATACCTATAGGTGTGGCTGCCCATAAAAGATCCCCCTATAAAATTTTGGTTTCTCATGGCTTTGCCCTTGATAATAAAGGGATAAAGCAATCAAAGTCCTTAGGTAATGTCGTCGACCCCCAAAAGGTCTGTACGGTCTATGGGGCCGATATTTTAAGGCTGTGGTCGGCGAGTATTGATTACCAAGCCGATATGCGAATCAGCGATGAGATATTAAAGCATGTAGCTGAGAGTTATCGTAAGATTCGTAACACCCTGCGCTTCTTAATCGCGAATCTAAGCGATGGCGCCTATGGTCGTTATAATGAGATAGAAAACCGCCCAGATAGTTTAGAGGTAATTGATGAACTAATTCTCAATAAACTACAAACAGTTATCAATAATGTCATAAAAGCCTATGATGACTATGACTTTAATAGTGTCAGCAGTGAACTGCTTAATTTCATGTCGGTTGATCTGAGTTCCTTCTATTTAGATATCGCTAAAGATATCCTTTATTGTGATCATTATGACTCCTTAAGAAGAAGACAAGTACAGAGTGTTCTTTACCAAGTTTTGGATTCTTTAGTCCGTCTTTTAACACCAATTTTACCCTTTACCATGGAAGAGGTTTATAGTTTTATGGAGCCTAAGGAAGAATCTGTGCAGTTACTTGATATGCCTAAAGCTAAAGAAAGTAATGCTCAATTAAGCCGCGACTAAAACGATCTACTAGCTATGCGCTTGCAGGTTTTAAGGGCCATAGAAGAGGCTCGTAATGCGGGTTTGATTGGTTTTGCGCAGGAGTCTTATGTAGAACTAGAAATCAATGATGAGAAGTTAAAGAAACTCTATCGGAAGTTAAATAAAGTTGAACAGCAGCGCTTCTTTATCGTTTCTACGGTCAAGGAAGTTAGGAATTTAGAGGCACCTGATTATGGACTAGTTAAGGTTAAAGTTTTAGCCCACTCAGGTAAAAAGTGTGTTCGTTGCTGGAATCGCTTTGAGAGTTTAGATGAAAATGAACTCTGTCCGCGTTGCGCCAAGGTTTATAAGGCTTATCTTGAAAAGGAAGAGTAGAAGTGAAAAACAAAGCCCTGATCTTTTTGATTATCCCTTTGGGCCTAGTTGCTGATCAACTCAGCAAGTTTTGGGCTGCTAAACATTTGATAGGTAAGCCAATCTCTTTAATTGGTGATTGGTTTAGTTTTCACTATAGTGAGAATACTGGGGCAGCCTGGGGTGTTTTAAGTGATAAGACCTGGCTTTTAGCCCTTGTTTCCTGTATCGCCTGTATCTTAATCGGCCTTTATTATTTTCTAGGGAAATATCATTCAAAGCTCACGGGTTTTTCTTTAATTTTAATTTTTACTGGGGCGCTTGGTAATTTGCTTGATCGTCTTTTTCGGGGCTATGTCATTGACTTTATCAATTTGAATTTCTTTGCCCTTTTTGGTGGCGATTTCCCGATTTTTAATATCGCTGATATCTTTGTCACTGTCGGGGTGGCTCTCTTAATTATCGCCCTGCTTTTCTTAGAAAAAGAGGAAGCTAGCCATGAATAAACACATCGTTAAAGATTTCGAGGCTGGGCAAAGACTCGATAAGCTTTTAAGTCAAATTCTTAATATCTCTAGGGCCAAGATTCAAACGATGTTTAAAGATAACTTGATTTTTGTTGATGGTAAGATAGCGAAAGCTAGTTTAAAATTAAGTGAGGGTCAAGTCATAAGTTTTCAAGACTATGAAGTTCCTGATTTAAGGGTTGAGCCGGAAGCTATTGATCTTGATATCATCTATGAAGATGAGGATGTTATTATTGTCAATATGCCGATTGGAATGGTTGTTCAACCAGCTAATGGTCATTATCAAGGGACATTAGTCAATGCGCTCTTATATCATTTTGCGAAGTTATCGAGTTTAGCAGGGACGATTAGACCGGGTATTGTCCATCGTATTGATAAAGAAACCTCGGGTTTAATAATGGTGGCTAAAAATGATGCCGCTCATCTTGCTTTGGCTAAGCAATTAAAAGAAAAAAGTGTCTATCGTCGTTATCTTGCCTTGGTTCAAGGAGAAGTCCCTCATAATGAGGGTAGTATTAAGGCTCCGATAGGTCGCTTGAAGAGTAATAGGAAGAAGATGGCTGTGGTGGCCGATGGCAAAGATGCCGTCACTCATTTTAAAGTATTAGAGCGCTTTAATGGCTATACTTTGCTAGAATGTCTTTTAGAAAGTGGCAGAACCCATCAGATTCGCGTCCATCTGCAGTATATTAAATTTCCAGTTGTTGGTGATGCTTTATACGGTAGTAAAAAAGCTCCCTATAAGGAGCAATTATTACATGCTGAGAGCTTGGCCTTTAAACATCCACGCAGTGGTGAGATGCTTAAGGTACAGGCCCCTTTGCCAGCCTATTTTGAAGAGGCTTTAAAAAACTTGCGCGAGAAAGCGCAGCTTTAAGGAGGAAGAAAATGATAAAGATTCTAAATTGGGACCAATATTTTATGAGCGTGGCGAAAATTACGGCTCTTAGGAGCAAAGATCCCAACACCCAAGTCGGCGCTTGTATTGTTAAGAATAAGAGAATAGTCGGTTGTGGCTATAATGGTTTCCCCCGCGATTGTGAGGCTACAGAATTTCCTTGGGCTAGAGAAGGGGAATATTTTGAGACTAAATATCCCTACGTTGTTCATGCGGAGTTAAATGCTATCTTAAATAGTACGGTATATCTTGAGGGTTGCACCCTTTATGTGACCTTATTTCCCTGTCATGAATGTTGTAAAGCCATCATCCAAGCTGGCCTAAAAGAGATTGTTTATTGTGATGATAAGTATCTAGATGAACCAGGCGATGTTGCTGGCAAAAAAATGTTAGCGGCCGCTAAGGTTAGATACCGGAAAATTCCTGATTTTGAAGTAGAGGTTAAACTTTAGATTTAAAAGAGGGTTTCTTGTAAACTTTCTTGATATTTTTTGGTATTTTTGAAATTTATTTTGGCGATCTTTCCTAAAAAAGCTTCGCCTTTTTCTTTGACGATCCTGTCGATAATCTGATTGACTTTTTCATTAGCCCCTAAGGGTAAAACATAACCCGTATAGGCGGCGAGTTCTTCCATCTTCTTTAGGAAAACATAACGGGCAAGGATGGAAGCAAGGGCGACGGCTGGTGATTTGGACTCACCCTTAGTTGTAAACTTAATATCATTAACAATATTTTTTTGTCCTTCTAGGTATTTATAATAATTCTTAGCTGGGGTGAATTGATCAACAACAAAATAAGGGATTTCTTCATCTTTAACTTTTTTTCTTAATAGGTGCAGGGCTTGATTGTGCAGGGCAGCCTTTAAAC
>JAAZGG010000062.1 GCA_012511355.1 bacterium
AGATTAAAGAGCAACTGAAGGCTGTTGATGTTGTTATTGAGTTAATGGATGCTCGAGCTCCTTTTTCTTCTCATAATCCTAGGGTTGAAGCCCTAATTGGAAAAAAGCCCCATTTAACTATCTTAACAAAAACCGATCTTGCCGATGCTAGGCTTAGTGAAGAGTGGCTTGAATATTATCGCTTACAGGGTAAAGCAGTTATGTTTTTTAATTTAAAAAGTTTTGATAGTAAGGCTTTAAAGCAAAATTGCCAGCAGCTTTTAAAAGAAAAATTCCTAAAAGAAAAGGTCAAGGGCTTAAGAGAAAGACCAATTAGAGCCTTAATTGTTGGCATACCCAATGTAGGGAAATCAAGTTTGATTAATAAATTAGCCGGCAGGAAGGCGGCTAATGTAGAAAATCGCCCAGGGGTAACGCGCAATCAACAATTTGTCAAGGTGGATCAAGATTTTGTTTTGCTAGATACGCCAGGGGTTTTATGGCCGAATTTAGAAGATAAAAGAGCGGCTCTTAATCTCGCCTTGATTGGGACGATTAAAGATACTGTCTTACCTAAAGATTTTTTGGGTCAAAAGTTAATTGAAAAATTAATCAAAGATTATCCAGGAAGTTTAAAAGAGGCTTACAAGCTTGATGAAGATTTAACAGATGAAAAAGGAAGTTTTACTATTCTTGAGGCCATTGCTAAGTCGCGTTCCTTTTTGAAAGAAGGCAGTGCTTTAGATACCGAGCGCGCTTTAAATACCCTTTTAAAAGAATTTGCCGATGGTAAGCTTGGGCGCTTTAGTTTGGAAAGAGTTAGTGATTTGAATGGCTAATAGGGACTATGAGCAAGAACTGAATAAACAGGGTTATGAGTTTATTGCTGGTAGCGATGAAGCGGGAAGAGGCCCTATCGCAGGTCCCCTTGTGGTCGCGGCCGTTATTTTTCCTAATGATTATTTAAATCCGGAAATTGATGATTCTAAGAAGTTGAGTGCCAAGAAGCGTGAAGAGCTCTTCGAAGTGATAAAAAAAGAGGCTCTAGCTTATTCCATTCAAATTCTCAGTTTAGAAGAAATTGATAAATACAATATTTATGAAGCTTCACGTCAGGGAATGTTGCGCTGCTTTGAAAAGATCAATCACCGAATTGATGCGGCTTTAACTGATGCGATGCCACTTACTGGTCTAGCCTTTCCAGTTCAAGCCTTGGTTAATGGCGATGGTTTGTCACAAACGGTGGCGGCGGCTTCTATCTTAGCTAAAGTGACCCGTGATCAATTAATGTTAGAGTATGATAAACAGTACCCTGAATATGATTTTAAAAACAATATGGGTTATGGGACTAAAAAACATCTTTTGGCCATAGAAGAGCATGGGATTTGTCCCTTGCATCGCCGTAGCTTTGAGCCTATTAAGACTTTGCTCAGTAAACAAATGAAGTTAAATATTTAAAAAGAAAGGACAAAAGGTTCTTTTTGGTTTACAATTAAATTTGTAAAGGAGGGATATCGAAAATGCGAGATATCGTGTTTTATTTCGTCATGTTGCATCATGGCGATTGGAACAAGATTTACCAGAGCATTAAAAACAAAGAAAGAATTGATGAAGTAAAATTAGAAGAATTTAAAAGAATTAACAAGCGGCCTTATTTGACTTTGCTAGATGCGGACTATCCAGACTGTTTAAAGCAAGTGGAGCGCCCACCTTATCTTCTTTTTTATGAAGGGGATCTATCTTTGTTAAAAGAAGAGAAGCGCTTGACAGTAGTTGGGACGCGCAAAATGAGTTCTTATGGTCAGCAGATGACGGCCTCTTTAGTTAGGGATTTAGTTAGTGAAGGCTTTACTATTATTAGTGGCTTGGCTTGTGGGGTAGATGGTGTCGCTCATCGCACAGCACTAGCTAACAGCGGCAAGACCATTGCGGTCGTCGCTAATGGACTTGATATTAAATATCCTTTTAGTAACAGAGAGTTATATCAAGAAATTGCTGAAAAGGGTCTAATTATAAGTGAATACCCTGATGGGGTACCAGCTGAACCTCTTAGTTTTCATTTTCGCAATCGTTTAGTAGCCGGTCTTGGTCAAGCCGTTTTGGTTACTGAAGCGTATTATCGCAGTGGCACTCTTATTACCGTCCGCCATGCCTTAGAACAGGGGAAAGATGTTTACTGTGTTCCAGCAAGGGCTGATGAAAAGAGTGTTTGTAATAAATTAATTAGAGATTGTGCTTATTTAGTTGAAGAAGCGAAAGACATTGAATTAAGCATTTAAATAAAAAATTTATGTTATCTATAACATACAAAAAAGGGCGGTCAAAATCGTTTGACATTTTTAAAATTGGCTTGATAATGTTAGATACGGAGGAGGGGTAGTTTATGAAATTAGTAATTGTTGAATCACCAAATAAGACCAAGGCGATTGCCAAGTATTTGGGCAAGGACTATCAAGTCGCTGCTTCTTTTGGGCATGTTCGCGACCTTTCCACCACCGGCAAGTATAATCTTGGGGTTGATATTGAGAATGATTTCAAACCGACTTATGAGATTTTGCCTAAAAAAGAATGGATTATTAAACGTTTACAAAATATGGTTGATAAGGCGGATGAAGTCTATTTAGCCACCGACCCTGATCGTGAAGGAGAAGCCATCGCTTGGCATCTTTATGAGATATTAAATCTTAAAGAGAAGGACTGCAAAAGATTAGTCTTTAATGAAATTACCAAATACGGTATTGAAAAAGGACTAGCTAATCCGCGTCCTATCAATATGGATACTGTTGATTCCCAAGAAGTTAGACGGATTATGGATCGCATCATTGGTTTTCGTCTTTCTTATTTAGTGCAGAACAAATTAGGACAAGAATCCGCGGGAAGGGTGCAGTCGGCAACTTTACGCTTAATTGTCGACCGTGAAAAAGAAATCGCCGCTTTTGAGCCAGAAGAAGCCTATAAAGTTCAAGCAAAACAAACAAAAAACTAAAAGGCTACCATTACTAAATATCAAGGTAAAGAACTAAAAATCAAGAGCCAGGCCGAAGCCGAAAAAGTTATTGCAGAACTCGGTAATGTTTTAGTTGTTAAAGATTTAACGCAGGAGGAAACTAGTGTTAAGCCAAGATTTCCCCTAACAACCTCTAATCTTTTAAGAGAAGCTTCAAATTATTTTGGTTTCTCGGCTAATAGAACTATGAAACTGGCCCAAACGCTTTTTGAAAGTGTAAATATTGGTAAGAAAACGACGGGTTTAATTACCTATCATCGTACCGATTCCATCCAGTTAAGTCCGATTTTTATTAATCAGGCTAAGCAATTCATCAACGATAATTTTGGTCCTGAATATGTTGGTAAGGCCTATGTTCAAAAAGAAACGGCTCTAGTGCAAGGAGCCCATGAAGCGATAAGACCGATTGATATCAACATTAAGCCCGATGATGTTAGGGAATATTTGAATCTCAGCCAATATAAAATATATAAACTTATTTATGTTCGGGCTTTGGCCTCGATTATGACGGCCAAAAAACTTATCGTTCATAAGAGTTTTTTCGAGGCCCAGTCTTATGAAGCAGAAGCGAGTAGTAATGAAGTTATCTTCCCAGGACACAGTGTTCTTGACTCCTGGCTATCAACAAGTAAGAAGGAAGGATATCAGGCTTTAGATTATCAAATTGGCGACAGTGTTAAAGTTAAAGATTATCTTATAGAAGATGTTAGCACTAAGCCTCCAGCCCGTTATTCTGAAGGGCAACTTGTTAAAAAGATGGAAGAAACGGGTATTGGTCGGCCTAGTACTTATGCTGTTACCATCGAAAAGTTACGTGAACATTATATTCAAGTTGAAAAAGGTTTAATTTATCCTTTGCCACAGGGTGAGTTAGTTGATGAAAAATTACGGGAGTATATTAAAAGAACTATAAATGTTGAATATACCGCCAAGATGGAAAAGTATTTAGATAAAATCGAGACCAAAGAAGTCGATAAATTAGAGGTCTTAAAAGAATTCAATGATAATTTTGTTGAAGAATTGAAAAACGCCTTAGAGCATATGCCGACTCAAAAGACGATTGAAGTAAAGGATGAGGTTTGTCCTAAGTGTGGTAAAGCCCTTGTCTACCGCAATGGTAAGTTTGGTTCCTTTATCGGCTGTAGCGACTTTCCTAGCTGCAACTATATTAAACCTAAGGAAGTTGTTATTCCTAAAAACGCCAAGGTTTGTCCCAAATGTGGTCAAGGCCATCTCATCACACGTCAAGGTAAGTATGGTTCTTTCCTTGGTTGCAGTCGCTTTCCCGATTGTGATTATATGGAGCCTTTTAAAAAGAGAAAGTATTTTAGAAAGAGTTGAAAGAAGACAGCAGCTTAAAAATGCTGTCTTTTAATTTAAAAAGTTTAAGTTAATTAGGTAGATTTTTAAAAAGTGTCTCAAAATCAATAAACTTCGCATAATTTCAAAATAATACTACCAATATTTGTGCTTTTATATTAAAATATTAGTAAGGAGCGTGACGGATGCTAGGGAAAGTAACAGTTATTGGTGCGGGATTGGCGGGTAGCGAAGCTGCTTATTTTTTGGCAACACATAATTGTCAAGTTGATCTTTATGAGATGCGTCCAAGCAAGAAAGCCCCTGCTCATCACACAGGTAAATTTGCGGAACTAGTCTGCTCTAACTCATTGAAATCTTTTGAGTTAGATACAGCAACAGGCTTACTAAAAGAAGAAATGCAGATACTTGATAGTCTAGTTATGAAGGCAGCTAAATTATTTCAAGTGCCAGCTGGACAAGCGCTAGCTGTTGATCGTGAAAAATTTGCTGACTACATTGATAAAACAATTCGTGCTTTACCAAATGTTACCGTTCATCATGAAGAAATCACTTCACTTCCCAAGGATGGTTTGGTAATTGTAGCAACAGGGCCTTTAACTTCGGCTAAATTTAGCCGTGAACTTCGCCGCTTACTAGGCGTTGAACAATTATATTTTTATGATGCAGCCGCCCCTATGGTTTTAAAGAGTAGTTTAGACTTTAATAAGTGTTATTATAAGTCTCGTTATGATAAGGGAATGGGGGATGACTACATTAATTGTCCCATGACCAAAGAAGAGTTTATTAAATTTTATCAAGAACTAGTTAGGGGAGAACGCGTAAAGTTAAGGCACTTTGAAAAGGAAAAATATTTTGAAGGTTGTTTACCGATTGAAGTTATAGCTAGACGCGGAGCGCAAACTTTAACTTTTGGCCCTATGAGACCCGTGGGTTTAGAAAGAGAAAATGCTCCCCTTCCTTATGCGGTAGTGCAACTAAGACAAGATGATAGTTTGGCAGAGGTTTATAACATGGTTGGTTTCCAAACCAATTTAACTTTTCCTGAGCAGGAGCGAATTTTCCGTTTAATCCCTGGTTTAGAAAAGGCCTCCTTTGTCCGTTTTGGAGTTATGCATCGTAACACTTTTATCAATTCACCTTTACTTTTAACTAACAAATTAACGTGGCGTCAAGATCCAAGAGTTTTCTTTGCTGGGCAAATAATTGGAGTAGAGGGCTATATTGAATCGGCTTGTTCCGGTTTGTTTGCCGCCATTAACGCCTGGCGTCAGCTTCAGGGTTTAGAAATGGTCGCTCTTCCAAAAGAAACGGTGATTGGCTCTTTAGTAGATTATGTTGTGAAGGCTAATCCCGATAATTTTCAGCCGATGAACGCTAATTATGGGGTTTTAAATAGCCCTTTAAAGGATAAAATGGCGATAGCCGAATTATCGCTAGCTAAACTTAGAGAATGGAGGGATAAGTATGTTGATTGCTTATCAGGAATTCTTTGATTATTTAATTTATGAACGGTCTTTATCACCCTTAACTATTCAAGCTTACAAGCGCGATATTAAAGAGTTTGCCCTTTTTCTTCAACAAGAGTCCCTAACAATACAGGATTTGGATCACAAAGATCTGCGCCTTTATTCTTCTTCACTTTTAAGAAAGAATAATTCTCAGCGCTCGATAGCAAGAAAGATATCTAGTCTACGAACCTATTTTAAATTTTTAAATAAGAACAAATATCTAACGACCAATCCTTTTAGTTATTTTGAGAGTCCGCGCATAACTCATCGTCTACCCGAATTTCTTTCATTTAAGGAAATAGAGGAACTATTAAAGGTTAAATTAAGTGAAAAAGAAGAGTTAAATCTGCGTAATTTGGCCTTAATACACTTACTTTATGCAGGGGGTTTACGCGTCAGTGAATTAATCAATCTCAAACTTAGCGATTTAGATTTAGAAAACAAAGAATTGCGGGTTATCGGTAAGGGCAATAAAGAACGAATAGTTTTAATTTATGATCTAGCTTGCTCAGTTTTAAGAAATTATCTCCTCAATGGTCGACCTTTACTGGTTAAAGAGATAGATTGCCCTTATCTTTTGCTCAACAAATTGGGCAACAAATTAACTTCTAGGGGTGTTGAACTTATCTTAGAAAAGATGGGACAACAAATGAAGCCACCTAAAAGAATTTATCCGCATTTAATTCGTCATTCTTTTGCTACGCATCTATTAGAAGGCGGGGCTGATTTACGGAGCATTCAAGAGCTTCTTGGTCACGAAAGTATTGAGGCAACACAGGTTTATACGCATATTTCTAGTCAAACTTTACAGACAGGTTTTCGTAAAGCACACCCCCATTCCAAGAAGGCTCCATAAAGTCGTTTTTTTGTTCTCAAAGTGTTCACAAGCCTTTTTAAAAGTGCTATGATAGTAGACACAAGGAGGATTATAAAAAGACATTATGAAGAAATTTAGAAGAATTTTAGTGGTCGCTGCCTTGCTTTTTACTATCGGTTTAACTTCGTGTGGTAAAACAGTAACCTGTGCGGAAGCCCAAACTTTCTCTGAGGAAAACTGGACAGAAACAACACCGAAGAGAATCTCAACCAAAGTGGTTACCAATGTTAGTAAAGCTGAAGGTGTTTTTGCACCCTTTTTTGAAGTTGGTAAAACCGAAGACACACATACGTCCACAACATTACCATTTTCACCTGCAGAAATTGCGCTTTTAGGTGAACTGTACGAATATAAGGTTAGTGGAACCTCAATGAATATTTCTTACAAGGGTACAGTTAAAGAATGGATGGAAAAAAATTACACCACCATTCATTTAGGTAAAGACGATAAGGTTAGTGGCAGTGTTAAAGTCAATATGCAAATTGATGCTCAAGGCTATCTTGTCAAGAGCGAGCAAAGTGTAGATATTTCCTTTGATATCAGTAGAGTTGGCTTAACTATCAAGGGTGCTTTAAAAGTCGAAACCAAAACAACAGTTACTTTTGTTAGCGATTCTAAAACTGGCTAAACCAAGATAAAGGCAAATAAAAGGGGTGGAATTTCCACCCTTTTTTTGTTTTGATGAACTATTCTAGAAAAAACTTTTAAAAATTAGCACTTTACCCTTGACAGTGCTAAAACATGTGTTATAATAGACTTAGCACTCAGGCATTAAGAGTGCCAAGAAGGAGGAAGATACTATGAAATATGAATTATCAAGACGTCGTGGTCCATTTGGGTTTATCACCCCATTTTTAGATGACTTTTTTGGTGGAGAACTCAATACGGGCAAACAACTTATGAAAACTGATATCCAGGAAAACGAGACAAGTTATCTCTTGAGTGTTGAATTACCAGCTGTTAAGAAAGAGGACATCAAAATCTCCCTTGAAGATGGCTACCTAAACATTAAGGCTGAGTATCAGCATGAGGAGCAAGACGAGAAGAGCAGCTACTTAAGACGTGAGAGACATTATGGTTCAGCCTCCAGAAGTTTCTATGTCGGTGATGCTGTGAAGGATAAAGATATCAGTGCGAAGCTTGAAAATGGTGTTCTGAATTTAGAAATTAAGAAAGTGGTTGAAACTAAGTCAGACAAACAATTTATCGAAATTAAATAATTTAAAAGGCTTCTTTCATACTCCGGTGCAAACCGGAGTTTTTCTTTTTGTATCTTTCTTTTCTTCTATTATTTGTTATAATTGAAAAGAAATAAGAAAGGCGAGGTTTCAGCGATGTTAAAACGGTTGTGGATAAAAATTAGAGAAGCATTAATCTCGGTTTTACCGGTGGCTATTATTGTTTTAATACTTTATTTCACCCCCTTTGTCAATTTAACCCCTAACGAACTTCTGGTTTTTATTGTAACAACCCTGCTTTTAATTTTAGGCATCGCCCTTTTTAATTTGGGTTCAGATTTAGCTATGATACCGATGGGAAGAAGCATCGGTAGCGGTTTAATAAAAAGGAAAAATATCGGACTTTTAGTCGCCGTCTTTTTCCTGTTTGGTGTTTTTATCACTATAGCCGAGCCTGACACAGCCGTTTTGGCCGAATTAGTCCGCGCGGTCATTGATAAGACTTTTTTAGTTATAATGATTGGGGTTGGACTAGGATTATTTCTTGTTGTCGGTCTTTTTAAAATGGTTTTTAAACGGCCCTTTTCCATGATTATAACTTTCTTTTATCTAATGATGTTTGCCTTTGTCGCCCTAGTTTTAGTTAATGGTGATGCTTCCTTTTTACCCTTATCTTTTGATTCAGGTGGGGTAACAACAGGACTGATTACGGTGCCTTTTGTCATGGCTTTAGGTGTAGGTGTTTCTATGACTATAGGCGGAAGAAATGCCGAAGAAAACAGCTTCGGTTTAATCGCCTTCAGTTTAGTTGGTCCAGTTTTAATTGTACTTTTAATCGGGGCTTTTATTAAAGATCCCATTCCCTATGAATTAGCGGATTATTCTATTGCCAGCAATTGGGGGCAAAATCTTCTTGAAAACTTATGGCGAACCGCTAAAGAGTCTTTACTAGCTTTAGTTTTAATCGCCACCTGTTTCTTTATTATTAATTTTGCTTTTTTAAAGATTGCGAAAGATAAAATAATTCGAATTATTATCGGAATTGTCTATACATTTATTGGTTTAGTCTTGTTCTTAACGGCAATTAATGTTGGCTACTTGCCGATAGGTAATAAACTGGGAATGGACTTAGCAAATCAGGGTTCAGCCTTCTTAATTATCTGCGGTTTTATCATCGGCTTTGCGGTGGTTTTAGCTGAGCCGGCTGTGCATGTTTTAAACCAACAGGTAGAAGAAATTACCAATGGTCGGATATCGAAATTAGAAATGATGATGGGTTTAAGTATTGGTATTGGTCTATCAGTAGGTCTTTCCATGCTACGAATTGCTTTTGATTTTTCCATCCTCTATTACATCATTCCTGGCTATATTCTAGCTTTAGCTTTATCCTTCTTTGTGCCACCTATTTACACTTCCATTGCTTTTGACTCGGGGGCGGTTGCTTCAGGGCCGTTGTCGGTGTGTTTTATTTTACCGCTCGCTATTGGAGCTTGTGTGGTTTTACAAGGTGAAGCCAAGGTAATGAGCGATGCTTTTGGGATTGTGGCCATGGTAGCCATGACCCCACCAATTACCATTCAGTTACTAGGGTTCCGTTCGGTTATGGCCACTAAGGTGCGGGAGCGTTTATCTTTGAGACGTGTTTTGAGTGCGGATGATAAACAGATTATTAAATTTAGGTAGTAGGTGAAACAGATGAAGAGTGACGAAAAGAAAAACAAGAAAAGTAATGTTTCCGGTGTTAAGGCGCTTAAACTTTTAGTAGCCGTTGTTGAACGGCCACGTTTAGAAGTTTTTAGTGAGGCCTTAGAAGAATCAGAGGTCACCATGCAACTATTTTTAAAAGGTGAAGGAACAGCGGATTCTAAAACTTTAGCTATGCTTGGCTTAGAAGACAAACACAAGGCGGTTATTCTTGCGACTATCCGCAGTGAGAAAGAGGAAGAAGTTTTAGATATGTTTGCTAGTAAATTTGCTAAGGCAAGAAATGGCAAAGGCCTTGCTTTTACAATAGCGTTAAATAGTTTGCTTGGCGTCGCCGTTTACCAATTTTTAAGTAATCAAAATTAAGGGAGAGTGAAAACATGAATGAATTTGAGGCAATTATCTGTATTATCAATGAGGGTTATGTTGATGAGGCCATGGAAGAAGCTAAAAGACATGGTGCCAAAGGAGGAACGGTAATTAAAGCGCGCGGAACTGCCGCTAAAGAAGCCGAACAAATTTTTAATATTACCATTCAACCAGAAAAGGAAATGGTTTTAATTTTGGTGCCAACAGAACTAGTTGATGAGATTCTCCTTAGCCTTTACGACAAAATTGGAACGAATACCGACGCTCAGGGTATTGTTTTTACCTTGCCTGTTGATAAGACGGTAGGTGTAAGTAGATAAGTTTTTTGGTACTTAATGATGAAAATCAATCTATCTAAAGAAGAACAAAAGGAATTCACGAAATTATTAGAAACTAAAGATCTTAATCTCGACCTTAATGAATTAATTGCGCATTTTTTGCAATATGATAGCAAGTTTATTAAAGCCCAAGCTTTTAAGCGTTTAGTTGAAATTACAGGGTTGAGTGAAAAAGAAGCACTCCTACAGTTATTTCTTCCTTATTTAGAAAAGATTGGAAAGAAAGCCTTAACATTAGAGATTAGTCCTACTTATTTTAAAGAAGGGCTTTTTCTTTTGGATACCAAAAAATACGAGGAAAATCCCTATTATGTAAATATTAAAATTTCCGAAATTAAAGATGACAAGTGGCATTTTAAATATAGTTATTATCAGGCCTTTGAGGGCTTTGTCTATAATGATTTGATTATTAAAGATGAGCTAGGTTTTTTAGAAATCCCGCGTTTAGGTTTTTTCAAGCAAGCCTTTAAGTACTTAGAAGTCTACGAAAATGGGGCGGAATGGATGAGTATCACCCCTAATGAGATAGAGACCATGGAAGAACCTTTAAGGGAAATGAAGGGTAAGGTTCTTTGCTTTGGTCTTGGCCTTGGTTATTTTGCCTATATGGCTTCTTTAAAAGAAGAGGTAAGTGTAGTTACAATCGTTGAGAAAGAGGCGGAAGTAATTCGTTTGTTTAAGAATAGAATTCTACCCTTGTTTGCTAAAGCCGAGAAAATCAAAGTGGTTCAAGCCGATGCTTTCGCTTTCCTTAAGCAAGACTTAGATTATGACTGTGTCTTTTTTGATCTCTGGCACAATGCCAATGATGGGCTCGCTTATTATTTAAAACTCAAAAAGTATGAGCGGGAAAAAACTAAATACTATTATTGGATTGAAAGGTCAATTCTAACACTTTTAAGAAGGGCCACGCTTATTGTTATTGAGGATAGTTTAGCAGGTTTTAATTCTGAATTTTATGGAGATGAAGGCTACGATAGACTTTTTAAAACTATCGCTCAGGTTTTAGAAAAGCACGAAATAAACACTTATCAAGAGATTTGTGATTTATTAAGTGAAGAGAGTTTAAAACTTTTGGCAAGACAAGTAAGCCAAAGGCTTTGACTTAATAATAAGGGCAGTTTATGATTAAAAAGTAGAGGGAGGATTATTTTATGCGTTATACAACAGAAATAAAAAAGATGGGCTGTGTTGCTTGTGCGGCTAAACATGGTTCAGCCCCCATTCCCCAAGAAGGGCGCTGGGATAAGGTTAAGGAAATCAAAGACATCTCGGGTTTAACTCACGGAGTTGGCTGGTGTGCGCCTCAACAGGGTGCTTGTAAGCTAACATTAAATATCAAGAATGGTATTATTGAGGAAGCCTTGATTGAAACCCTTGGTTGTTCTGGTATGACCCATTCAGCCGCGATGGCCAGTGAGATTTTGATTGGGAAAACCATCTTAGAGGCCTTAAATACCGATTTGGTCTGTGATGCGATTAATGTTGCGATGCGTGAATTATTCCTTCAAATTGCCTATGGTCGCAGCCAAACGGCCTTTTCTGAAGGTGGGCTAGCCGTTGGCGCCGCTTTAGAGGATTTAGGAAAAAATAAACGTAGCCAAATAGGAACTTGTTATGGTAGCAAGCTTAAAGGACCGCGTTATTTAGAACTCTCGGAAGGTTATATCACCGAATTAGGTTTAGATGAAAATGATGAGATTATTGGTTATAAATATGTTAATTTAGGAAAGCTTATGGAAAGTTTAAAAGCGGGTCTATCAGGCGATGAGGCTCTCAAACAAGCCAGTGGTAAATATGGGCGTTTTGATGAAGCTAGCAAAATCATTGACCCTAGAAAAGAATAGGAGTGAAATTATGGCTTTATTTGAAAAATATCATCTAAGAATCGATAAGATTAGTGAACTCCTTAAACGGCATGGTTTAAAAGATTTAAAAGCGGCTCATCAGCTCTGTTTAGATTATGGCTTTGATCCTTTAAAGATTGTTAAAGAAGTGCAACCCATCAGTTTTGATGATGCTGCCTGGGCCTATACTTTAGGAGCGGCCATGGCTTTAAAACAGGAAAAGAAGAAAGCTAGTGAGGTGGCTAAGATAATTGGTGAAGCTTTACAGAGTTTTTGCATAGAAGGCAGTGTTGCCGCTGAGCGCAAGGTAGGTTTAGGGCACGGTAATCTTGCCAGTATGCTACTTTCAGAAGAAACTGAATGTTTTGCTTTCTTAGCTGGTCATGAATCCTTTGCGGCCGCTGAAGGGGCAATAGGTATTGCTAATTCTGCCAATAAGGTTCGTAAGAAAGCTTTGCGGGTTATTTTAAATGGTTTAGGCAAGGATGCCGCCCTTATTATTTAGCGTCTCAATGGTTTTACTCATGTGGAGACCAGTTTTGATTACCGCAGTGGAAAATTAACAGTTGTCAGCGAGAAACCCTATTCAAAAGGACCAAGAAGCAAGGTTCGTTGTTATGGGGTGGATGATGTGCGCGAGGGTGTTGCTGTTATGTGGCAGGAAAATGTTGATGTCTCAATTACCGGCAATTCAACTAATCCCTCCCGCTTCCAACATCCTGTAGCGGGGACTTATAAAAAAGAGCGCTTAGAGGCGGGGAAAAAGTATTTTTCGGTGGCCTCAGGTGGGGGGACCGGTAGAACACTGCATCCTGATAACATGGCGGCAGGACCGGCTTCCTACGGTTTAACCGATACGATGGGGCGGATGCATAGTGATGCCCAATTTGCCGGCTCTTCTTCAGTTCCGGCCCATGTGGAAATGATGGGTTTTATTGGCATGGGCAATAATCCCATGGTTGGGGCGACAGTTGAAATTGCGGTCGCGGTTGAAGAGGCCTTAAAGAAGTTTAATAAAAGTCGTTAGATATAAAGATTGAAAAATTATTAAATCGCTTGACAGTTAGACAATAAGTATTATGATAACCATTAGTTAGTCATGACTAACTGTTATTTAAATATTAATTGAGGTGATTATATGCGCGAAAGAAGAAGACAAAGAAGAAGACTAAGAAAAGGAGAGCGGGGGCATTTAATTGACTTGCAAAAAGGACAAGTAGCTAAAGTTCTTGGTTTACATAATGATAGTGCGGCCGTACGCCGGCGCCTTTTTGATATGGGCATTACTAGTGGGGTAGAGATTAAAATCAAAAAAATCGCCCCTTTGGGTGATCCGATTGATATCGAATTAAGGGGTTATGAACTCTGTATCCGTAAAAAGGATATGGAAACCATTGATATCGAGGTGATTGAGTAATGAGAATCGCCTTAGTAGGAAATCAGAATAGTGGGAAGACTTCTTTATTCAATGCTTTAACAGGCGCCCACCAAAAGGTTGGCAACTGGCCAGGTGTTACTATTGAACGCAAAGAAGGACGCATTAAGGGAAGTAAACATACCCTAATCGACTTGCCGGGTATTTATTCTTTGAGTCCTTATAGTCCTGAAGAAGAAGTTTCTCGTCAATATGCGGTAGAGGAAAAACCAGATATCATTATTAATATTATTGATGTGACTTCACTTGAAAGAAGTTTATATCTGACAACGCAGTTATTAGAACTTGACTGTAAAGTTATCATCGCGCTTAATATGTCGGATTTATTAGATAAAAAAGGCATTAAAATTGATAGTAAAGCTTTAGAAGAAGCCTTGCATACAACGGTAGTGGAAGTTTCCGCCCTTAAGGGAACAGGTATTGATAAATTAATTAAGATTATTAATGAAAATCAGGTTTTAGATAATGTTCATCTACCAATATATGCGACGGATATTGAAAAAAGTATTAAGAAGATTGAAGCTGAATTAGAGGGTAGTCACCAGCGTTTTGTGGCTGTTAAATTGTTAGAACGCGATCCTAGATATCAAAAAAGCGCGACAGATTTAGATCAGCAATTAATCAAAGAAATAGAAGAAAAATATGGTCTTGATACTGAAGAGATCATTGCTAATCAACGTTATGATTTTATTACTGAATTAAGGAAAAAAGTTTGCACTTTTGGGCCACGTAAAGTAACGATAACCGATCGCTTAGATAAGGTTTTCTTAAATAAGTTTGCCGCCTTGCCTATTTTTGCGGCTATTATGTTCCTCATTTACTTCCTTGCAGTGGGAGTAGTGGGCAGTGCGACGGTTGGCTGGATTGAAGAATTAATGGAGGGTCTTAGCGAGTGGGTTTCTGGGGCTTTAGAAAATGGTGGAGCTTCAGAGTGGTCGATAAGTCTTGTTGTTGATGGTGTCATTGCCGGTGTGGGGGCGATATTAAGCTTCGTCCCTCAGTTAATTATTCTCTTCCTTTGTATTTGTTTGCTAGAAACAACAGGCTATATGTCAAGAATCACTTTCTTCTTAGATCGTCTGTTTAGAAAAATTGGTCTAAGTGGTAAAGCTTTGATTCCCTTTATCGTCGGAACTGGTTGTTCGGTGCCTGGTGTTATGGCGGCTAGGGCTATTGAGAATGCTGAAGAAAAGAAGATGACAGTTATTTTAACGCCTTTTATTCCCTGTAGTGCGAAGTTACCGATTATTGCCCTTTTTGCAGGTCACTTCTTTGGTCCTAATTCGGGCATTGTCAGTGCTTCTCTATACTTCTTTGCTGTTATCGTTATTATCCTTCTAGCTTACCTTTTAAGAAAGTTTGTCTTTAAGGGTGAAAACTCTTCTTATATCAGTGAATTACCAGAATATAAATTACCAAACTTTAAATATTTATTCCGTGATGTTTCTGAAAAAACCTTAGCCTTTATTAAAAGAGCTGGAACCATCATCTTACTTTGTTCCATTGTTATTTGGGTCTTACTATCCTTTAACTGGAAGTTTGAGTATGGGGTGGAAGTGGCTGATTCAATTTTGGCCAGTATTGGTAATGCCTTAGCTTGGCTCTTTTATCCTATGATCGGACACTGGTCTTGGGAAGCTACTGTCTCAGCGGTGCAGGGGCTAGTTGCTAAAGAACAGGTGGTTTCTTCTATGGCGATTATTGCCGGTTTAAGCGAAGATGTAACTGAGGGGCATTTAATTTTGGCCGAAGGTGGAGCCTTTGGTTACTTTAACTCTGTTAGTGCCTACGCCTTTATGGTCTTTAATCTTTTCTCCGCTCCTTGTTTTGGTGCCCTCGGTGCCATGAAAAGAGAATTAGGTGGGACCAAAGCCATGTTAAAAGCGGCCTTTTTCCAAACGGGTATCGCTTGGGTTTTAGCCATCTTAGTTTTCTTAGTTGGTAGTTTACTAACAGGAGGCTTTTAAATGAGTGCCTTAGATATTATTATCCTAATAGCCGTCATTGTTGTGGTGGGCTTAATCGTCTTTTTTGCCTTGTTTAAGAATCGAAAGAATCCTTGTCGCTTCTGTCCTTATGCTCAAAGTTGTAACAAGGATAAAAGAGAGTCATGTTATAGATAAAATTATTAAAGACATTCCCAAGCGGATGTCTTTATTTTTCTTATAAAAAAGTATAAAATATGAAAGCATGAAAGGGATGATCAATAGTGATAGATGCCTTATTAGAGGCTTTGATGGATAGTTTAAAGGTTTTAGCTTTAGCCTTTGTAATGTTTATCCTTTTATCCTTCATTGAAAATGCTTTAGTCCAATATCTCAAGAAATCAAAAAA
>JAAZGG010000063.1 GCA_012511355.1 bacterium
TATATCATCTCAAGTCAATGTCCAGCTCTTTCGGATAGTGCGACTGAAGAAGATACACTTTGTTTAGCTTACGGATCACTCAGCAATTATGAACTTGCCATCTTCTCTGGCATCGACATTCAAAAGAGTACCGAAAACAGATTCAAAGAAGGAATCATCGTTTATCGTGCCTCACTTTTTGTTGGTGGTAATGTCACTGCATATAAAGGATTCTTACGCGTCAAGAAAGTTGCCGCTTAAGAAGAATAATTTTTATGATTACGAGTGAAGATTTGCTTATTGTGGTTAAGAAATCGCTTTTGATTCCCGAGGCGGAAACATTTGCCGACCTTGAAATCTCTACACTCATCGATAGCGCACTCGCTCTAGTTAAATCGACTGGAGTGAGTGAGTCCGCTATTGAAACTAAAGAAATAACAGCACTAGTCATTATTTATGTGAAGACATTCTTCGGTTTCAAATCAGATGGTGCAGTTAAAGAATTACCCGAAGCCTTTTATTTCCTTTTAAAGCAAGTGGCACTTACGAAAGGAACTTAGTCAATGCCTTTCCCTAACAGTCCGAACATCATCCTCACACTTTTGAAGGTTAAAAAATACCATGAAAAGTATGAAGTGACAAATTCAAGACAAGTAGTTGGAATCGTTCGAAGTTTGACCAGAGACGAGTGGAAAGCCTCGGTCGAAACAAAAATAAATATCGATTACAAAGTATCCGTAAATGCCTTTTTATACGATAACGAGAAGTTCATTAAGGTAGACAAAACATTTTACAAAGTCGAGCGAACTTATGTTGGCGGTCAATTTGTGGAACTCTACCTAAATGAAACCAGACTCGCCCAAGATGATTTTTTTGGAGAATTACCAAATGAATGAAACAGCCGGCAAAATAGCAGAAATCATCAACGATTATTGTAAAAATAGCGTTGTTTTGCTTGAAAAACGAATTGATGAGTGTGCCGATGAAATTCTTTCTTATATCAAACAAAACGCTCCAAAAGGAGAAAGTAGTCGCCATCTAGCTGATTCATTTATCAAGACAGTTATTGGCGAAGGTAATGACACAGTCATTTACATTTCAAGTTCGTCAAAAGGTCGTATTGTGCATTTAATTGAACTCGGTTATCGCCACACAAGTGGTAAGCATGTTGCGGCCCGTCCGTTTTTAAGACCGGCCTATGATATATTTTCACCCAAGATGCTCGAGGATCTAAAAAGGATAATTGTCAATGGCGCTACATAATGATCCCGTCCATAACATCTTGCGACGAGTGACACCCAATGTTTATTACTTCCACAATCGTTATGACGATAGCGATAAATCAAATAAATTACCCTATATCGTCTTCCAAATAGTATCGAAAAAACCAATCGTATCGGATGACACTGCAGAACTTTATAAGGTTGAATATCAAATCACTGTGGTGACGAGAAAACGAAACGAAGCTCTCATTGTAAGTTTCGAACAAATACTTAAAAACCGTGGTTTTATACCAACCCTAATAAGTTCATATCCAAATGATGACTATTCGATAAATCGGGTTTACAAAGTTGAAATTATATCTAAAGGAGGATATTAAAATGGCAACAAACAAAGTAACTTACGGACTAAAAAACATCCACTATTCATTAGCTACTCAAAACGCTAGTGGAGAATGGACTTTTGGTGATCCATCTCCTCTACCAGGAGCACAAGAACTATCAACAGAAGTAATTGGTGGCAGTCAAAGTATCTATGCCGATGATACCGTCATTGCAACACTTACGCAAAATGCAGGTCGAAACATCTCATTAAAATTAACGGAAATCGATGATGAGTTTAAAGTATCCGTTCTTGGTTACAAAAAACTCACTAATGGAAATCTTGTTGAAGTAACTAATTTCCCGGTCAAAACCTTTGCCCTTGGTTTTGAATTTCAGGGTGATGCTAAAGCCCGTCGCGTTTGGTTTTATTTATGCTCTGTTACTCCAATTAACGAAGCGACAAAAACCAAAGGTGAAAGCATAGAAGCGAACGAAATTACTTTAAACATTGTCGCTCGTCCAATCGAAGTCGGGAATTTTCTTGTTACACACATTGTTTCGAACTCCGAAGATGATAACTACAATGAATTTCTTTATACCGCACCTCAACTTCCAACGATTGGTAACTAGGAGGAGTTATGGAAAAAACATTAGTTATTCAAGGTAGAGAATACCGGCTCAAAAGTTCTCTCTTTTCGATTATCAGTTATAAAAACACCTTCGGCACTGAACTCTTTAGTGACATTAGCGTTCTGGACAAATTAACAAATAAGGAAGATTTAACAACCTTATCAACGATCATCGATGTCATCTTTAAAATCACTTTTATTCTTCATAAACCTTTTACTAACCAAAGCTACGATGAATTCTTGGGTGGTTTTGATTTCAGCATTTTAAGTGATGTCAAAGAGCTAGAAGCGATTGCTAACACGATTGCAGAACTTTTAGGAACCGTTAAGGACAAAGGCGAAGAACAACCAAAAAAAGAAATTCCCCACCCATAACTGCCTCGATTATCTTGAACCTTGCAAAGCTAGGCATCCAGATAAGTGAAAGTAGTTTCTTCGATATCGCTACTTATGCTGAAATCATCGAGATAGAACTTGCACATACAGGTGGGGCAGATTCTCGAAAGGCAACCCAAAGCGATATCGATCGATTTTTACTTTAAGAAGGGAGGTCGGCTCTAGATATGGCAGAAACCATTAAAGGACTTAACATCAAGCTTGGTCTAGATACGACTGAACTTGAAAAGAATCTCAAAGAGATTACAAAAGAACTTAAGGAAGAACAAAAAGACCTTAAGGCGATTAACAATGCCCTAAAATTCGATACCGGGAATATTGACCTTTGGAAAGAAAAACAAGATAAGTTAAATAGCATTCTTGAAACAACCAAGAAGAAACTTGAAACGCAAAATGCCAAATTAGAAGAAGCAAAAAAAGCTGTTCAAATAGGAGCCATGTCCGAAGAAGAATTTAACTCATTAAAACGATCGGTACAATATACAGAAACCGACATCTCGAAATTAAATAACGAACTTGAAACAACGAAGGATAAAATAAAATCCCTCGGTTCTATTAATCTTAATCAATTAAATAAAATTGGCACAAACCTCTCTAAATATGTAACGGCACCAATTCTTGGCGCCGTTTCGGCATTGGGAGTCCTTACTAAAAAGACAATGGAATCCGCCGGCGAAATAGCCGATAATGCTTCCAAAGTTTATCTAGCGACAGATGCCTATCAGAAGTGGGCATATGCTTTTAAACTTCTTGGATCCGAAGAGTCGACAATGAAAAATGCTTTCATCAAACTAAACACTCTTCTTGGTGACATTGCCCAGGGAAACGGTGAAAAATACGAAGAGAGTCTTAATAAAATTGGTTTATCCACTGAAGCATTAATGGGATTATCTCCGGATGCAGCATTTGATAAAATCAGAAATTCGTTATCAGAACTTGAAGATGAAACATTAAGAGTCGCCATTGCTAATGATATATTCGGAGGTAAAATCGGTGCAGAACTCGCCCAGGTCATTGGTGCTACTAGCAGTGAAGTCGCAGCTTTAAAAGATGAAGTTGAAGACTTAGGAATAATTACCGAAGAAGAAATTCAAACTGCTAAAGCATATAAAGATAGTTTTGATAGATTAAAACAATCCGCCCAATCAATAGCGATGAAACTATCGACAGCCTTTGTCCCGGTCTTAAATAAGGTAAACGATTTACTTCAGAACAAAATAATACCAGTGGCACAAAGGATCATTGCGTGGTGGAACAATTTAAGCTCTGCAACTAAAAAGATAATTGCCGTCGTCGTTGGACTTGTTGCCGCACTAGGACCAGTGCTTGTAACTTTAGCTAAAGTAATACCTCTGGTCTCAAAGATGAAGTCAGTATTGTCTGGTTTTAAACTTGGAGGTGCAATACAAGGTTTGAGCCTAGGAAAGATTGCGATTGTCGGTCTAGTTGCCGCATTAGCCGTTTTACTCTTAAAAAACGAGAAGTTCCAGGAAGTCTTAAAAACACTGATTGGTAGTTTACAAAAAGTCCTAACACCGATTGGCGAACTAATCGGAAAACTTGTTTCATCATTAGCCCCATTATTAGAAACAATAGCAGATGGACTGACAGATATAATCGATGCTCTGGTCGGACTAATTGAAAAAATCATCCCGCCTTTGATTTCAATCCTTGAAGCAGTAGTGACGATTGTCAAAGTTCTTTTCGAAGTCATTATCGATTTGATAAAGAAAATTCTGCCTCCACTGATTTCTATCATTGATGTAATTGTGGAAATAATTGTTTCACTAATACCAATCATCGAAATAGTCATAAACCTAGTAGGTAATGTCTTAACGAAAGTAATAAAAGTCTTACTTAAAATCCTCGAGCCAATTAAAACTATCCTATTTTTGATTGTCGATGTAATTGGAGTACTCTTTACGGCAATAATAAACATTATCAACTCAATTCTAAAACCACTTATAAAGGTCATTGAAGTCGTCTTTTCCGTTTTGAGCATTGTCTTCGATGTCGTTGTTAAAATTATTGATATCCTCGTGGCGATTTTAATTCCAATTATTGAGATTATCATCGCAATCCTTGACCCCGTTCTTTCTCTACTTGGTACGATCATTGGCGCAATCGGTGCCTTGATGGAAGTTTTATCTCCATTAATCGACCTACTTTTAGCACCCTTAATAGGACAACTTGATTTTATCAAGATGTTACTTGAAGTATTTGCACCCCTATTAAACACCATTGGAGATATCATCAGTGCGATTTTGGTTCCTGCCATCGAAGTATTGACAGCAGTTCTTGAACCAGTGCTTTGGGTGTTTGAAAAAATTATCGATGCCATCTCATGGATTATCGACAATGTCGGAAAAGCCTTTGAAGGAGTTGGTGGTTTCTTTAAAAAAGTCGGGAATTTCTTTGGCGATTTATTCTCGGGAAAACTTTTCCAATCTAACAAAAATGAAACAAGAAATGCCTACACGACGAACAATGTCGTTGTAAATACCTCGAGTAGTAGCTTTGATATCGATTCAATTAATAAAGCTTTAGGAGGTGCTTACTAATGCGCACCTTAAAACTTATTAATGAATACGGCCAAAGTTATGAACTAACTGGAAATGTACTCATCAACGGAATCGAAGGACTAGGCATCACAAGAGAAAACGAGTATCTGCTTTTTAAAGATCGTTATTCCTTAGCAAGAGTCAGTCATAACATTGGCGATATTTCGCTCGGGCTCGTCTTTTTAGAAGGCTATAAAGGATATAAAGACTTTGTCTTTTTCATTTCGAGAGCAACAAAACTAATCCTTGAATATAGGGCGAACGAAACTTATCTATGCAAGATTGCATTTAAGGAAATAACCAAAGGTGAAATTTCATTTGGAAGCATACTAAGTAACCTTGTAATAAACAAACTTACACCATGGTTTTGCGAATACGAATATTCAA
>JAAZGG010000064.1 GCA_012511355.1 bacterium
CCCGTACCGCTTACGACTGCCAACGTAAAAAATATTCTCCCTCACCAGACGCGTTTTGCTAACATAGTATTTTATTTCAAAATCCGCATGACTATACTTGCCGATGATTAAATACAAGCCCACGCCTGTTAGGATAAAGGTACCTACTAAAAAGATAATAGTTATCACTTTAAAGCCAAAAAGAATTAAGCCTATTGCTAAAAGGGCAAGACCTAAAAAGATTAAAAGTCCGGCTAAAAAATTAGTCTGCTTGCGCACTCTTTTAGAAAAGTCCACACAGGGCTTACCTGACCATAAAATCTCTTCATTAACTTCACTAGCATATTGGCTTTTTGCTATGCTTGGCATAAAGTCGCTAGTTTTACTAGAGTTCTTCTCTTCTTCTAAACTAGCTAAATAAGAGCTCAAAGGAATATTAAAGAGCTTAAGCAATTTTAAAACCTGCTCATCAGGAATTTTTAAACTACCCTTCTCCCAGGCACTAACGGTTTTTCTTTCCTCGCCTAACATGTCCGCTAACTCGCTTTTGCTAAGCCCCATGTTAAGACGCGCTTCTTTAATCTGATCTTTAAAAAGCATTACCTCACCTCAAACTAATAAAAGGAAGTAGCGGTCTACTTCCCCTTTTGTTCTTTATTTTCTTTTAACTCTGCGGCTTTCTTTGCCGCTTCTTCTTTCCGCTGATAATAGTTCTTATAACCTTCCTTTTTGTTATCGCCCTCATCCCATTTGCGCCCTTTTAAAATAAAGACACTAAACATGAAGGCACAGGCTATAACTAGCATAATTAAAGGTAGGATAATCTTGGCTGGCAAAAGAGCTGTCCAAACAATGGCTAAAACACAAAAGATAAGTAAAACGGCACCGCCAACTATTTTGGCTTTCTTAACACTCAAACTATTACTCTGATCGGTAGTCGCATCAATGAGAACGGCTACCCCCCAAAAGCCCGTGACAACCGCAACAAAAGTTGCTAACTTAAACCAACCAAAAGCCTCGGGTGCTACAGTTGCTAAAATCCAAAGCACCGCGGCAACTAAAAGACCAATAACAGCTACTAATTGAAAAGCAAATCTCCGTTTCATATCTATTTACCTCCAAAAAAGATTAAGACGATTAACGCCACAACTACTAAAGCTACTAAAACTACTATACCCACTTTAAGCACTGATAAGGGGGTCTTACCCGTAACCTTACCATTATGACCATTGACATAAAAGTTATAGAGTTTACTCTTCCAATGACAATGACCGATATAAAGTGGTAAAAGCAAATATTTATAAGTCATTTTTGAACAGGCGGTTTCCACATTCAAATAATCGACAACATCATAACTATAACGAGCAAGAATCGCCTCTCTTATCTTACGATCAATAATTCTTTTAGCATAATCCCAAGCCTCTTCTCCCGTTCTTTCAGTAGCCGTTGCTACAAAACCGTGGAGAAATTCTGAAGAGTATTGCTGACTCTTATTGGTATCAAAAGGTTGCAACTTATCAAGAGTCTGCTGACCGATTTTGGAAGAAGCATGGACTAAGATATCGTCAAAGAAAATATCAATATTACCATGGACTCTAAACCAACGCGTCTTAGTAACGGTTGTTGTCTTCCCGTTAACTCTCCTTTGTTCGGTATAATGCTTTCCTAAGCGCCCCTTATAAGAAG
>JAAZGG010000065.1 GCA_012511355.1 bacterium
CATCTAAGGACAAAGGAGGCAAACAATGGATAAATTATCTTTCATCCAAGAATTAGAAAAACAAAACATCAAACTTAATAGTCAACAGATAAATCAGTTTGAATTCTATTACTATTTTTTGATAAGCGAAAATCAAAAATATAATCTCACTTCCCTAACGAGCGAAGAAGAAGTTTATGAAAAACACTTTTATGATTCTTTAAGTCTTCTTTTTAAACAGGAGTTAAAAGGTTCGGTGCTTGATGTTGGCTCAGGAGGGGGATTTCCTGGTTTACCTTTGAAAATCGTGAAACCCGATTTAGATTTAACCATTCTTGATTCCACTGCCCGTAAAATTGATTTCGTCCAAAGTTTATCCAAAAAGATTAACTTACAAATTCAAACAGTCGTAGCAAGAGCTGAAGAATATGATAAAACCTTTGATTATGTCTTAGCTCGTGGTCTCGCCCCTTTAAATATTCTGTTAGAACTCTGCTGTAACTTGGTTAAAAAAGGCGGCATATTAATCGCCATGAAGGGAGCAAAGTATCAAGAAGAATTAGTAAAGGCTAAAAAAGCCATAGATACTTTGGGTTACAAACTCATAAATAAAGAAGAATACCTGCTTCCAAGCGAACAAAGTAAACGCTGCAATCTTTACTTTATCAAAGAAAAAGACCATGGCTTAAAATATCCTAGGAATTATGCTAAAATAAAAAAGCAGTCGTTATAAGGAGTAAAAATGGGAAAAATTATTGCTATCGCTAACCAAAAGGGCGGCGTTGGAAAAACAACAACCGCTATTAATTTATCGGCCTCTATTGCCTACCTAGGCAAAAAGGTTCTTTTAGTTGATATTGATCCCCAAAGCAACTCAACTAGAGGTGTTGGTTTTGATGCTACCCAATTTGATACCAATCTCTATAAGGTCTTAACTGAACAAAGCGAATTAGAAAAAGCCATCGTTAAAACTGGTCTTCCTAAATTATCCTTAATCCCAGGATCCATTGATCTAGCAAGCATTGATATTGAATACGCCTCTATTGAGCGTTATCGCCTACTTAAAAAACAACTAGTTAAAGTTAAGCACAAATATGATTTTATCTTTATTGATTGTCCGCCTTCTTTAGGTGTCTTAAGCCTCAATGCTTTAGTCGCGGCTGATAGTGTTTTAATCCCCATGCAGTGTGAGTATTACTCCATGGAAGGTATTGTTATGCTTTTAAATAACATTCATAAACTCCAACAAAGTGAAAATCCCAATATTCAAATCGAGGGTGTTTTATTAACCATGTGTGACTTCCGCACCAAGTTTGCTAACGAGGTCCAACAAGATGTAAGGCAAACCTTTAAAGACAAGGTCTATTCAGTGGGGATTCCCCGCAATATTCGTTTAGTCGAAGCCTCAAGCCGTGGTAAAAGTATCATTGAATATGATATCAAAGCCTCGGGCGCGAAAGCCTATTTAGAAGTAGCAAGAGATGTGATAAGAAATGAAAAAAAGTAACGAAAAACTCGGCAGAAGTTTAAGTGACCTCTTAAAAGATGAGTCGCTTTTAACTTCAGTTGAATTGCTGCAAAAAGATAAAAGTTTGGCCCAGTTATTAATCCCTTTAGATCAAATTGTGCCTAACCCCTTTCAGCCACGTCAAAATTTTGATCCTATAGCTTTACAAGAGCTGGCGGATTCAATTAAAGAGCACGGTATTTTAACACCCATTCTTGTTCGTAGAAGGGCTAATAAATATGAAATAGTCGCAGGCGAACGGCGCTTTAGAGCTTCTAAATTAGCTAATAAAACCAGCATCCCCGCCATCGTTCAAGAATTTGATGACCTACAGATGAGTGAGATTGCCTTGATTGAAAATATTCAAAGAGAAAATCTCTCCCCTCTTGAAGAGGCTCGGGCCTATGCTGAACTACAGAAAAAATACAATTGCACCCAAGAACAACTGGCCAAAAAAGTCGGGAAATCTCGTCCTTATATCGCTAATATTTTACGTTTAAGAACACTCCCTATCCGAGTACAAAAAGAACTTGAAAAACAAAATTTAAGCGTTGGTCATGTACGGACTCTTATCGGTTTAGAGGAAGAAGAGGCCTTGGCTTATATTGAGC
>JAAZGG010000066.1 GCA_012511355.1 bacterium
GCTTTTTGAAAGGCCCTACAGGAATGGGGGCCGCCTATTTAATGGCGCAGAACGAGGATAAAAAGACAAAAAACATTTATGATTTTACTATTGCTGGTGCTGTTGACGAATTGACGGGTCGTTTAATCAGTGGAGATTTAGATATGGCGGCCTTGCCAACAAATTTAATTGCCACCTTAAATAGCAAAACCGATGGGGAAATTCAAATACTCGGTGTAAATACTTTAGGTGTTTTATATATTATAGAAAATGGATCAACGATTAATAGCCTTGCTGATTTAGAAGGAAAAACAATCCTTGCTTCAGGTAAAGGCAGCACAGCTGAACACATTTTAAATTATATATTGGTGGAGAACGAAGTTACTGTGGAAATGGTTTGGGCCAGCGAACATAGCGAGGCGGCAACCCAGCTTCTCAACGGAAATTATACAATCGCGATGTTACCAGAACCCTTTGTTACAACCGTGACTAGCAAAGATCAAAATTTTAAAGTAGCTATTAATTTAAGCGAAGAGTGGGGAAAATTAGATGTTGGGGAATTAATGATGGGGGGAATTGCTGTTCGCAAGACCTTTGTTCAAGAACATGAGCAGGCCGTTAAAAATTTTGTTAAGGAATATCAGAGTAGTGTTAATTACGTCAATAAAAATTTAAAGGCTGCCGCCGACTTGATTGAAAAATATGATATTGCAAAAGCCAGTGTTGCCGAAGCGGCTTTGCCAAGGTGTAATATTGTCTGGAAACACGGAACGAGTTACAAAGAACCCTTAACTAATTTTTTGGGTGTTTTATATGCAGCTAAACCAATGAGTGTTGGAGGCAAATTACCCACAGCAGATTTTTATTTAAATTATTAGGGGAAGAATAATGAAAGTACATTACCAGAAACAACTTCGCTTTGCTTTGGTGCTAATTTTTTGGCTCCTTGTTTGGCAAGGCATAGCCATGATTATAAACAAAGAAATCCTAGTGCCTACCCCGATTGTGGTTTTGGAAAGACTGGGCGTTTTAATAAGTGAAAATTATTTTTGGTTAGCTATTGGCACATCACTGCTTCGGGTTGCTTTGGGCTTAATTATTGGAACGATTGTTGGAATTATAATTGCTTTTTTAACCTATAAATTCAAGACAGCTTCTGCTCTATTAAAACCAGTGATGCATTTTGCAAAGGCAACACCGGTAGCTTCTTTTATTATTTTAGCAATTATTTGGATTAACGTTGGGAATGTTCCAATCTTAACTAGCGCATTAATTGTTTTGCCAACAATTTGGGCAAATGTTGAAAAAGGTTTATACTCTATTGACAAAAGTTATCTTGAACTAGCAAAAGCTTTCAAAATGTCCCGTCCTAAGATTTTAAGAAAAATTGTTATTCCTTCTGTAAAACCGTATTTTCTGGCAGCAATGAATGTTGCGGTTGGAATGGCTTGGAAAGCAGGTATTGCTGCTGAAGTAATTGCCCCTTATAAAGAGTCGATAGGGGCAGCCTTATATAATTCAAAAATCTACCTAGAAACTACCGATTTATTTGCTTGGACACTACTTGTTGTTTTGCTTAGTATCTTGGTTGAAAAATTTATTCTCTTTTTAATTAAAAGGGAGGGTAGATTTCATGCTTAAATTTAAAAATGTTTCTTTTTCTTATGAAAACGAACTATTTAAAAATTTTAATTTTGAAGCCCAAGTTAATGAAACAACTTGTATTTTGGGCCCTTCTGGGAGCGGAAAGACAACTTTATTAAAACTTGCTGCCGGCTTAATTAAGCCACAGAGCGGCGTGGTTGAAAGCTTTACTGGCCGCGCAAGTTTTGTCTTTCAAGAAGAAGTTTTATTACCGTGGTTTAGCGCCCTTAAAAATATTGAATTGCTTGGCGTTAGTGAAAAGACGGCTTTAGAGTTTTTAAAAGAGTTTGGTTTAGAAGAAGCGAAAGATCTTTTTCCCGCTGAATTATCAGGCGGGATGAAGAGACGTTTGTCAATAGCTAGAGCCCTGGCTTATGGTGGCGATGTTTTCTATTTAGATGAACCAGCGCAGGGTTTAGATATAAAGACTATGGAGAAAAGTTTGAATATTTTAAAAAGCAAGATAGAAGGGAAATCTGTTCTTTTAATTACGCATAATCTTGAAGAGGCTTTTTTACTAGCTGATCGTATTGTTGTGGTGGGAGAACGCCCCTTAGTAATCAAGGGAGATTTTCGGAAAAGCGACTTTAAAAATGTCGATGAATTAAGAAAGACACTTGAAAAAATATTGTAATTAAGTATTTGCTGAGCCAAATACTTTTTTAATCCCTATTAATGTGTTAAGATGAAGGGTGTCACTTATGAGGTTAGTAAATTATGGTACGGAACAAAATTATTATTAAAGGTGCAAGACAAAACAATCTAAAAAACATCAATCTTGAACTACCGAGAGATATATTAATCGTGATGACAGGACTTTCGGGCTCGGGCAAGACCACTTTGGCTTTTGATACTATCTATGCTGAAGGCCAACGCCGCTATATCGAATCTTTAAGCGCCTATGCTCGGCAGTTTTTGGGGACTTTTGATAAACCAGATGTTGATTCTATTGAGGGTTTATCTCCTGCTATTGCTATTGATCAAAAATCAACCAGCAAAAATCCCCGTTCTACAGTAGGGACGGTTACGGAAATTTATGATTATTTAAGACTTTTGTATGCCCGAATTGGGACACCATATTGTCCTTACCATGATATCGCAATAAGCGCTCAAACAGTTAAACAAATGGCAGACAAAATATTAACATATCCACAAGGAAGTAAAGTTGGTATTTTGTCACCAGTTGCCCGCCAGAAAAAAGGGACCTACAAAGATCTTTTCGATCGATTGTTAAAAACAGGCTTTATTCGTGTGCGGATTGATAAAGAATTTAAGTTAATTGAAGATTTAGAATTAGTGGATAAAAACATAAAACATGACATAGATATTGTCATTGACCGCTTAATTCTCAAGAGTGAAGAACGCGGACGAATCGTGGATTCACTAGAACTAGCTTTAAAGTGGAGTAATGGTTTAGCTTTAGCAATCTGCGGTGATGAAGAACTACTTTTTTCGGCCAATTTTTCTTGTCCGCATTGTGGCTTTTCCATTGGTAAGCTTGAACCCAAACTCTTTTCCTTTAATTCACCGCTCGGTGCTTGCCCAAATTGTTTGGGTTTAGGGATTAAAAAAGAAGTTGATTTAAATCTGTTAATTCCCGATGAAAATTTATCAGTAAATGAAGGGGCCATTCAGTTTTATCGCAATATGGTGGGTAGTAAAATTATTGAGTGGCAAGAATTTATGGTTTTATGTAAACACTACAGCATTGATTGCGATTTACCTTGGAAATATTTTACTGAAAACGAAAAAGAGGTCCTGCTTTTAGGTAGCAAGGTTCCAATTCGCTATCAAATTGAAACTCGTTCAGGCAATGTTATGAAGCGCTTTGCCCCGATTGAGGGTATAAAAACCAAAATTGAAAGATTGTACATGGAAACAAATTCTGAAATGATGCGTAATTGGTATGGATCTTATATTGGAGATACGATTTGTCCTACTTGTAATGGGAAAAGATTAAACGAACAGGCCTTAGCTGTCAGAATTGGTGGGCTCAATATTTATCAATTAACAGCTTTATCAGTTAAAAATATTCGAAAATTTCTCCTTGAGGTTGAATTAGATGAAAGCCAAAAAGAAATCTCAAGACAGGTCATTAAAGAAATAGTTGGTCGCCTTACCTTTTTAATTGATGTTGGCTTAGAATATTTGACCTTGGCGCGGGCGGCCTCTTCTTTATCAGGCGGAGAAGCTCAAAGGATTCGATTAGCGACCCAAATTGGTTCGCGTTTGACAGGCGTTCTTTATGTATTAGATGAGCCATCTATTGGTCTTCATCAAAAAGATAACGCTAAACTTATTGGCGCCTTAAAAGAAATGCGCGATTTAGGAAATACCTTAATCGTTGTTGAACACGATGAAGAAACGATGTTATCGGCGGATTATCTAGTAGATATCGGCCCAGGAAGCGGCATTCACGGTGGGGAGATTGTAGCCATCGGCACGCCAGAAGAAGTGATGAAAAACTCCAAATCGATCACGGGTCGCTATCTTTCGGGTCTAGAAAAAATTGAGATTCCTAAGAAAAGAAGAGAGGGTAATGGCAAAAAGATTGAGCTTTTGGGCGCTAAAGGAAACAATCTCAAAAACATCGATGTAGAAATACCCCTTGGGAAATTTATTGTTGTCACAGGTGTTAGTGGTTCTGGTAAATCGACTTTAATCAATGATACCCTTGGTAAAAGTGTGATGTTTAATTTGGGAAATCGAAAAGTTAAACCTTTAGAAGTAAAAGAAATTAAGGGAATGGAAAACATTGACAAAATAATTGAGGTTACTCAAGAACCAATTGGCAGGACTCCGCGTTCTAATCCCGCTACTTATACAGGGGTTTTTGATTTTATTCGCACAGTTTTCTCTTTGACAAAAGAAGCGCGCATTCGTGGATATGATAAGTCCCGCTTCTCTTTCAATGTTAAGGGCGGACGCTGTGAGCATTGTAGAGGCGATGGTGTTATTAGAGTTCCAATGCATTTTTTACCTGATGTTTATGTCCGCTGTGAGGAATGCGATGGTAAAAGGTATTCTGAAGAAACATTGCAAGTGACATACAAAGAGAAAAATATTTATGATGTTTTAGAAATGACTGTCGAAGAAGCTTTAGACTTTTTTGAAAATATTCCCAACATCAAAAGAAGAATCCAAACCTTATATGATGTAGGTTTAGGTTACATAAAACTAGGTCAATCGGCAACAACCTTATCAGGAGGGGAAGCGCAAAGACTTAAGTTAGCTTCGGAATTACAAAGAAAGGCTACGGGTCAGACACTTTATATTCTAGATGAGCCAACTACCGGTTTACACAACGATGATGTAAAAAGACTTTTAAATGTTTTACACCGAATAGTGGATAATGGTGATACAATCATTGTCATTGAGCATAATTTAGATGTAATTAAAAATGCCGATTATATTATTGATTTAGGTCCAGATGGTGGCGATGCGGGGGGCGAAATTGTAGCAGTCGGCACGCCAGAAGAAGTCGCTAAGAATGTAAAAAGTTATACAGGACAATATTTAGTGAAAGTTTTGAAATAGCACAGTTTGTGCTATAATGCAAAAGGAGATTAGATTATGGCAAACAATCCTTTACATGTTAGAGAGTTAGTAGCTGCTTATAAGTACAGAGTCTTTGTTGGTAGCGAAAAGGCTCTTGAAAAAGAAATTATCAATCCTGATGCTATTGTTCCTGGGCTGGAATTAATAGGTTTTTATTATAATTTCAACCCAACTTGTGGCATTGTTTTAGGTGAAAAAGAATGCGTGTTTATCTCTAAATTACCCGAAGATAAGCAAAAAGAATGTTTTGAATATTTAACCAATGAGAAAACGCCTTTTATTGTTATTGGCGATAATTACCCTTGCCCAGCTGGTTTAGAAAAAGTGGCTAGAGCCAAGGATTTTGTTATTTTACTAGATGATAATAAAGCACCGGTCATCTCTTTTGATATTTATTCTTTTGCTATTTCAAAATTAGCACGGCAAAAATTGTTGCATGGAACCTTGGTTTCGGTTTACGGTTCAGGACTTTTACTAAGAGGACCGAGTGGTATTGGAAAAAGCGAGATCGCATTAGAGTTAATCAGACGTGGCCATCGTTTAATTGCGGATGATTCGGTTCTTGTTTATCGGCGCGAACACCATTTATATGGCAAGGCCCCAGAACATCAGAAAAATTTATTAGAAGTTCGGGGTTTAGGCATTATCGATGTTTATCGTCTTTTTGGAATTACTGCAGTTTCAGAAAATTCAGAACTCAACTACATTATTGATTTAGTGACACCAGAAGAGGCAAAGAAAGGAAATCGTCTAAGCGATGCTTTGCATTATGAAGAGGTTATTGGTTTAAAAATACCCACAGTCAAGCTCCCAGTTTCTACTGGGCGCAATATGGCCGATATTGTAGAAGTGGCGGCCATGACTTTAAATGATAGAACGATGGGTCATAATGCCACCAAAGAATTTATGGAAAACTATGATAAATTAGCTCAAGGAGAAAAGAGTAAATGATAAATGTTTTAGGTAAAATTAGTCCCGTTCTCTTTGAGATTGGGAACTTTTCGGTTCGCTGGTATGCACTTTGTATCCTTGTTGGCGCCTTATTAACGCTTGCATTTTCGCAGTGGGCGATGAAAAGAGGAGGTTATCCTAAGGAGATTTTTGAAACTCTCTTTTTTATCACTTTTCCTTCCGGCTTAATTGGTGCCCGCTTATGGTGGTGTATTGCTGATAGTAGTTCACCGTGGCACCATGGCGATTTTCTTGGTTTTTTTAAGATTTGGGAAGGCGGCTTAGCTATTCAAGGTGGCGTGATTTTGGGAGTTTTAGTCGGCATTATTGTCGCGCTTAAGCGCTATAAAAAAGTCAACTTATTTTTTGCTATGGATGCGGCCATTCCCAACATTTTAATTGCCCAAGTTCTTGGTCGTTGGGGCAACTTTTTTAATCAAGAAGTTTATGGAAGTTGTGTTAATCCAAGCGAACTTTCTTGGCTGCCCAACTTTATTAAAGAGCAAATGGCGGGAGGGAATGGTGGTTTCGGCGAGTATGTCGGTGCCGGGATTAAGTGTTCTTCAGATGAAATCGCTCAACCCTTATTTCTTTACGAGAGTTTAATTAACTTAGTCGGTTGGGTTCTTATTTCTATCATTCTTCGTATCTTTTGGAAAAAAGGTTATCATAAAGGCGACTTATCTGGTTTGTATTTAATTTGGTATGGTGCTTGTCGTGCCATATTGGAACCACTTAGAAATCCTGAGTATATTATGGATGGTCTTGGTGGAGCTTCGGTTTCTGTCTATACCAGTTATGTGTTTATATTTTTAGGAGTAGCCTTGATGGTTTTTGTAAGAATCAAAAATAAATTTAAAAAGAATAGTAATCAAGGCGAGGAGAAGGCAGATGATTAAGGCCGTTTTCTTTGACTTGGATGGAACTCTTATTGATACCCAAGAAGTTATTATTAAAGGTTTTAAATATTTATTTGATCGTTATTTGCCAAGTAAGAAAACTATTGATGAAGAAGATTATAAACAGATATTAGGTCCAGCGCTTAAGGATTCATTTAAATATTATTTTGGACCTGATCATGATTTTGATCTGTTATTGTCGGGTTATCGTTTAGCTACTAATGATCTTTTAAATAAAGAAAACATCAAGTTAGTTCCTAGGACAGCAAAGTTAATTAAGATTTTGAAAAATAAAGGAATTCGTTTGGCGGTAATAACTTCTCGTCAGCACATAAGTGCACTTAGAGTTTTAAAAGTCTTTAATTTAGTAGAAGATTTTGATGTTATTATTGGTTGCACAGATGTGCAAGAAGTTAAACCTCATCCTGAAAGTTTCAATAAGGCCTTGAAAGCTTTAAATATAAAGGCCAATGAAGCGATTATGATAGGAGATACCGCGAATGATATTGTTGGTGCTAAAAGAGCCGGTATTAAAAGTTATGCTGTCAAATGGGCCACAAGTCCGTTAGAAGAATTATTAGCCTGTGGGGCCACAGGCGTTATTGAAGATATGATGGATATTGTTGAAATAGTGGAGGATGCTAAAAATGATTTATGATCTATTGATAATTGGGGCGGGGCCGGCAGGATTAAATGCGGCGATTTATGCCACACGAGCAGGCTTAAAAACAGCCATTATTGAACGCGATGCTCCTGGTGGTAAAATGACTAGAACTGAAAAAATAGAAAACTATTTAGGAGTGAGTGAAGTTAATGGTGCAGAACTCGGTTTAAAAATGTTTAATCAAGCCTCATCTTTTGGCAGTGAATATATTTATGGAAATGTAAAAAGTATCCAAAAAGAAGGAGAAATTTTTATTGTTGATTGCGAAGATGAAAGTTATCGGGCTCAAAAAATAATCGTGGCAACAGGAACTAAAGAAAGAAAGCTAAATATTCCAGGAGAAGACAAATTTTATGGACGTGGTATTTCTTATTGTGCCATCTGTGATGGGGCCTTATATAAAGGAAAAGACATGGCGATTATTGGTGGCGGCAATAGCGCTTTACAAGAGGCTTTATACTTAGCGCCTTTAGCTAGAAAAATTTATCTTATTCATCGTCGTGACGATTTTAGAGGCGAAGATTTTTTGGCTCAAAAAATTAGACAAACAAAGAACATTGAACTATGTCTTTCTTATTCACCCAAAGAATTCGTTGGTACCAAAACTTTAGAAAAAGTTGTTATTAAAAGCAATAAAAACCAAGAAGAAAAAAATTTAACTGTTAGTGTTGTTTTTCCTTTCATTGGTTTTGATCCAGCTACTAGTTTTTTAGATAAGGAATTATTAGATAGCGAAGGTTATTTAATTGTTGATGAAAATTTGGAATCAAAGGTTAAAGGTCTTTATGGTGCCGGTGATGTCATCAAAAAGAGTTTGCGGCAAATTATTACCGCAGCGAGTGATGGCGCGATAGCTGCCACAAATGTTGCTAAAGGGTTAGAAAAACAAAAAGGGAATTGAACTCCCTTTTTGTTATTTAATTGAGGCCTCGTAAATACTGGTTACGGATTTTTCGAGAAGAGTGTTAAATTCTTCCTCGCTTTGTTTGACATTAAGCCCTTCGGTCAAAGCCCGAGAGAAACTAGCGCTTACTCGATGATTGCGTGCTAATTTTTGGTTGGCAACTTCGCGAGAATAACCGCCTGATAGAGCCACAACGCGGACAACACAATCATACTCATAGAGTTCTTCATAGAAATTATCGACATCAGGCAACGTCAATTTAAACATGATTTTATCGTTTGGATCCCATTTATCTAAGTGTTTTCTAAATTCTCTTTTTAGAATAACTTCTGCTTCTTTTTTGTCAGGAATATGGATATCAACTTCAGGTTCAATAATTGGGACAAGCCCAGCGTGGCAGATTTGTTTAGCAAATTCAAATTGCTGCTTTACGACTTTAACAATACCTTCTTCGCTGGCTTTTTTAATAACTGAACGCATCTTAGTTCCAAAGATGTTTCTTTCTCTGGCCTGGTTTAAGGTGGTGAAAAGTCCAATAATAGGTTTCATTAGTTGGACACCGTCTTTTTCGTTATCCAAACCACGATCAATTTTTAAAATGGGAATAATACCTTTCTTTTCCCAAAGATAATCGGCAGTGTAACGACCATCAATAGTGCGATTCATTGTCATTTCAAAAAGAATGGCGGCGACTATGTGCTCGCTACGGAAGGCGGGACTTTTGATGATTCTAGTACGCATGGCATGAACTAAGTCAAACATTTCTTCATCGTTATGGTACTGTGTCTCATCAATTCCATAGAGTCTCAGAGCTTTTGGGGTGCTGCCACCGCTTTGATCAAGCGCGGCAATAAAGCCTGGGGACTCACGCATAATTTTTAGTTTTTTCTCATCTAATTTGTGTTCCATTGGTATGCCTCCTTTAATTTTCTTTAGTTACTTATATTCTACATCTAATAGTTTCATTAGCCAATAACAAGCTCGGTATTTTCTAGTTTTTTAACTTGTATTTGGCCAAGACATGTGTCAATTAACTCATTTATTAGAGTCTCATCAGGGCAAGTAAGTTTATAACAAACCTCTTCCTCAAAATTTTTATCGAGAATTAAAGCTCTTTTTTCTAAAAACCGATCAACAACATTAACAAGATCATAGCCAAAAACGACCTCATAAATGGCTTGTTCAACCACTTCTTTTATGGGGGCGGCTTTAATAATTTCTTGAGCACAGAAACCATAGGTTCTAGCAAGATTGCTACGCCCGAGTTTTATTCCACCAAAATAGCGAACAACAACTAAACCAACATTTTGTAATTGCTTATTTTTTAAATTTTCTAAAATAGGAAGACCGGCGCTGCCAGCGGGTTCGTTATCATCGTTACTTTTTTGTTTGTCTTGTAAAATATAAGCATAACAATGATGCCTCGCTTTATTATGTTCTTTTTTAAGAGCTTTTAATCTAATTTTAAAATCTTCTTCATTTTCAATGGGAAAAAGAAAAGTATAGAATTTTGATTTATTAATCTCATAAAAGAAAGTCGTTTCTTGAAGTACTGTTAACATACTTTTATTA
>JAAZGG010000067.1 GCA_012511355.1 bacterium
CACTATGCCCTTACTTAAGTGACAACGCTAGCAAGCGTTTGTTCCTACTTTTTTTCAAAACAACTCTCCGAAGTGATAATCTTAAGGGGTTTTCTTGATTCGCAGCTACCATCAAGTCTCTTGAAAAACTGACCTTAAAATCTTGTCTTCATCAACGATTTTTACTTACTTTTACTTGCTCACTCCCGTGAAATCAAGAAGGTTGTGGCATTAATTTTGCGCACCGTGATTTCTTTAGCAAAAGCCACTCCGCAAAGATAATCAATAATGCGTTGAGCAATTAAGCGGTTTTCGGTCTGCCTAATTAAATGCTCAAGATTGACGATAACCGAACTGCCACCGACAATTTGTCGAGCAATTTCTTCGGCATCATCATAGGCTTGGGGATTAAAGACCAAAGTATTAGCCGTACTCCCCCGATATTCTGGCAGATCATCGGCCCGTTCATATAAAACGTTAGTATCGGCAAAACCACTTTTTTGATAAGGATTTTGGGGAATGCTGTACTGATCTTGTCCCTCATCACCACTATAATTCTCTTCATTAGGGAAATAAAATTTCTTAACTTTGTTTTCAGCCATAAACTCTACCTCCCCTAATTATTCCTGCGCCTCAAAAAGGCCGGTAACATCGAATCATCATCAGCTAAAGGTTCCGTTCTTCCCGCTTCCTTTTCAGGACTAAAGAACTGATTTTCATCGCCTTTTTTCTTGGCATTCTTGAAAATTTCAGAATCAACTCGCTGAATTTGATTGCTACCTAAATCTAAAGTCATACTGCCTTTACCCGTAATATTTGGGTGACTGACTTTATGAATGTCACCACCGACAAATTCGGTTGCAATGACAGTAACTAACATCTCATCATCTAAACTTTGATCAACACTAACTCCAAAAATCACATTGATATCGGAATCGCCAGCCGCTTCCCTAACAATTTCCACCGCTTCGTTGGCATCGAGCAAAGTCATCTTCCTACCACCTTTAATATTTACGATGGCATTACGGGCTCCGGATATCGAGGCTTCAAGTAAGGGTGAAGACACCGCTTGTTCGGCCGCTTCACGGGCCATATTATCTCCTCTTCCTCTACCCATACCAATTAAGGCTGTGCCTTTATTGAGCATAATATTACGAACATCCGCAAAATCAAGATTGATAATGGCCGGTTGTAAAATAAGTTCGGTTATGGTTTTAACACTATGACAGAGAATATCATCAGCCTGTCCAAAAGAATCACTTAAGGGAATATCCCCACTCATCTGTAACAATTGATCGTTAGAGATGACAATTAAAGAGTCTACATTCTGGCGCAACTTTTGTAGGCCTTCAACCGCGTGTTCGTTGCGGACCTTACCTTCAAAGGTAAAAGGCCGAGTCACAATACCTATGGTAAGACAGCCCATTTCCCGACACAAGCGCGCGATAACTGGTGAAGCTCCAGTTCCGGTCCCTCCACCCATACCGGCCGCGATAAAGACCATATCGGCCCCTCTAATCGCATTTTTAAGGGCATCAAGACTAGCTTCCGCGGCTTGTTTTCCAACATCGGGTCTAGCCCCAGCGCCTAAACCTTTAGTGATATTCTCACCTAGGGTAATCTTGTTTTCAACATCAACAGAAAAGAGGACCTGAGCATCGGTATTGACAGCCCAAAACTCCACACCTTCCATGTGTTCTTTGGCCATCCGATTGACCGCGTTATTGCCAGCACCGCCAACACCTATAACTTTGATAGTAGCGACAAATTGCTTTTCAACATCTGTACTCATTTACTATCCCCCTTTAAATCTGCACCAAACTAATATTGATTAACGAATTGTTGGCCAAGTAATTGACTAAACCGCCAATTGCCGCATTAAACTGCGGATTGAAACCACCAATTCTACCAAAATTACGACTGTGACACTTTAGGCCCAAAAATTGTTCACATTTTTCAGCAATGGCAGGTATTAACGCCCCACCACCGGTGATAATTAAGGGCAAATTCGCATCTTTTACTAAAAACTCTATATTTTCTTTAACCTCGGTTAGAATCATATTTAAAACATTGTCAACCAAGGTAACGATTTCAATTTCTGGTATCGATCTTTCACTACCCGGTAACTGTAAAACCCCAATGTTGCTAGCTCCAGCTAAATCAGCACTGCCATAGGTTTGATAAATTGAACGTGCATTCTTAATATCGATATCATAATTTTTCATCAAATCTTCAATAATTTTTTCCGTTCCTAAATAACCCTGCTTATATCCACAGAAAAGATAGTCATAGAAAGTGGCCACTGAATTGTTCTGGGCCCCAAGGTCTAAAATCAAAGCGCCTTTTTTGTATTCTTGGGACTTAAGTAGAAGCGAGGCATTGGCCAAGGGGGCGATAATTACATCAACAATGGTGATTTCCATATCTTGCAATAAATCCACATAGCCCCGAGCGATGGCAATAGGCGCGGTAATCAAAAAGGCATCCAAGACAATCTTGTTGCCGCGAATTCCTGTTGGTTCATTTTTGTAAATATCATTGCCTACCATATATTGAATAGGATAAACCCCTATTACCATTTCGTGGTCCATAATCTGGTGTTTACAAACAGCTTTTTTTAACAATTTGATATCAGCCGGCGAAATTAGGCGCGTTTGAGGAATGACATTCTCCGCTTTTTTACGGTAAATATTCATGTTGTTAGAAGGTAAAACTAAAACAATTTCTCGAACATTAAAACCTTCGCCCCGGGCGCGATCTAACAGCGTCGTCAGCACGGTCTGTAACTCAGTTTTGGAATAAATCTCCCCATCTTTAACCCCTTTAGTTAGGGTTTTATAGGTGGCACA
>JAAZGG010000068.1 GCA_012511355.1 bacterium
TCACCAATTCCATCACCATTAGCATCACAAAAACTGCGTGGATAAATTTGATAAACAACGTTTTCTTTAAAATATTTCTTTTCCATGAATTTATGTTAGCACAAAAGGTTTTTCTTTTTTCGACAAAGTAAATATTCTGCTAATTATGAAAAGATTTGTGCCGCCTATCAATAAAATGCATAAGCAAAAAGAATAAACAGCAAAGTCTCCATTCATAATTAATGAAGTTTCCGGAAGAATAAAATAGGACACTTTTTCTCTGACTAATCATATATGAATTTCCCAACTTTAAAGGCTTTTCTTCATTAATAACGAATGTGTCTTACTTAAGATTGCCATAACAAACACAAATTTTGAAGAATCATTAACACCTTTTTAGCAACCATATTTAAAGCATATTCGTTCTCTTTTAATCTATTAAGCGCACATCTGCAATTAAGCGTTTCCTCAGATTAGATTTCTATAGGACTGAATCATATAGAACTAATTTTAATTGCGAGATGAAAAATTCTTATCCTAAACTTAATCCATCTAAACCGTCAGCGCCTTTTGGACCAGTCAAGCCATTATTTCCGGTTTTAGGGTAGCCTCCGAAGACACCAAAGTTTTTACTTGTACCTTTTCCGCCTTCACCACCGTTGCCGCCTATGCCTTTTTGACCACCGACACGGCCGTTGCCGCCATTACCTCCTGCACCGCCAGAACCTCCATTGGCACCATCAAGATTAAAAGGTTCATAAACGAAGTACACTCCTTCATCAGGAGCACCGTCAGCACCTTTTCCTCCAGTGCCACCATTGCCACCATCTCCACCGTCGCCAAGATTGCCAGGAGTTGTAAGATAATTGTTAAGTCCAGATATGGAATCGGGAACACTAAAATAGGAGCCGCTTTCCCCACCATCACCACCATCTCCTCCGCGACCACCAGTGGTTCCTGGTTGAGAACGGTTACTATCAGTAACGTACTGAGACAATTCCATTGTTCCTCTACGGCCAATTGCGCCAGCGCCTCCGTTACCACCATCACCACCATCGCCACCATCGCCAGCTACAAGTGTTAAATTAGGACAGTTATTGATAATTGAAGTCGCGTTTATAACTACACCTCCGCGACCACCATTACCGCCTCTAAAGCCATCGTGGCCATTTTCGCTATTATTTGAAGCGGCGGCCCCATCCGAACCGCGTGAACCTTCACCGCCATTTCCAGCTCTCATCATAAGAGCCGAAACATTCAATGTTAAAGAATTTGAACTTAGGGCATAACCACCTGTACCGCCAACATTACCTGCGCTGTTTGATGCTGCAACACCATCTCCTCCAGTTCCGCCATATATACTTGCGCTTGTACCATAAACAAAGAGTTGGGTGGCTGAAATAGCAGGTAATCCACTCTGTCCATCGAGACCCTTAGCACCATGTATTTCATTATAGGCGCCCCCAAAAGTTACATTGAGATTAATACTTGATAAACATGATATAGCACTATCGAAGTCAAACGCTCGAAAAGCAAAACTATGAAAATGGATATCGAATGAGGAGGTGCGACTACCGATAACAAACGATAAATTCTCGATGAATTGCGCCCGATCATTAACTCGGTTACCGATAATATAGAGCGAATTCAGTGACTCTGTAGCCATTATCTTTGTTCCAAATATTTGGCGTCCCGAAACGGTCGATAAATCTATTACATAACCATTCGTAGACGATTCAATAGTAAAGTTCGAGGAAGAAAATGCACCAAAATGATAATCAGTTGCAACTGTGTCGATTCTATATTCATAAACGGCTTTAAAAACATAATCTTGATTGGCTCCAACGGTTGGCAAATCATCAACTTCAAAATCGCCATTATCGTCCCACCCAAGAAATTCGAAAGTTAATTCACTAATACCTTCGCGAGAAGGATTTGTGCCAGGATAAACAATAGGGTGACCTACCGCAAATGTGGTTTCAGCCAAAATAGTATTGTCGTAGTCTTTAAACACAACATTTTTGTAGATCGCGGAATCACCGCTTGATATGTCTGAGTTACCGTTTACACAAGATACCAAAAGAAAGCATAAAACTATATGCAAAGAAAACTTCTTTTTTTTCATATAAACTATCCCCTTTGTACTGTTATAATTATAACATATTAGCAAGTATACGGAAATTAATTGTTTAGCGGGATTATGTTTCAAATGGTTAACAATGTCCATAAAATGGTTTTCGCTATAAATATTTCACCCATTAAATCGGTGGATTCTATGACCATTTTAATTTTGTCAGCCGCTCACCTTTATTTTTTGTCGGTTATTTCTATAACTTGCAAGGTGCTTTCTATCTCAGTTGCTTGGTATATTAAAAGTTGTATGAGTTTCACAGACCAAAGAACGGTTAAAAAGGCTGCCATCAGTATTAATTGTTGTTGGGGTATTCTATTTTATTGTTGCTAATTCTACGATGAGTTTTAGTGTTGCGATTCATAACTACTTAGTGCTTATATGTCCATTGCCACGCAAAGAGTGTCGCCATAAATATCGATGCTTATAATGCATTCTCGATTGTAAATGTCACGATCCGAAAAAAGTATTAAAAGAAGCGCATTATTAAAGAGAATTAATCCCGGAAAACTATTTATATGAACCATTTTTAAGAATCGTGATTTGATGTCGAAAAATAGTGCGAAGTAAAGTATTGTCAGCAAATGGGAATGTATCGTTTTGGATAAAATGACCTCACGTTTATTAGAAAGGATTAAATATCAAAATAATCAATGATTTTTGCATATAGTGGCTTAGATTAGTTTTTGTTATAAACATTTAGATAAAAAACATTATAATTTTAGGTATGAAAAAGTTACACAAGTCGCTCTTGCTTCTCGCTTTTGTTCCTTTGCTGATGGCAAA
>JAAZGG010000069.1 GCA_012511355.1 bacterium
ATATACATTCTAGTTCATACTGAAGCAGATTTTGATGCAATTGGAGCAGCCTTAGGTATTGTAGCGATCGCCAATGCCGCTAATCGACCAGCAGTAATTGTTTAGGATGAGAAACAGGTTGAAGTTAAAGCGCGCATGATGCTTAAGGAACTGTTTTCTAAAAACGAATTGGATATTTTCTCTTTATCTCCAGCTAAAGCCATTGAAAGAATCAATTCACAATCTTTGGTAGTAGTTGTTGACGTCAATAGAGCTAGTATAACAACAGCGCCAAAAATTTTAGAAATTGCCAAAAACGTTGCGGTTATTGATCACCATCGTAAGGCAGAAGACGCCATTGATGAACCAATTTTTAGTCATATTGACACCAACGCATCTTCAGCTTCTGAGTTAGTTACAGAAATGATTATGAATACCCAAGTTGATGTTAAAATCACACCAAAGGTTGCAACTTACATGTTAGCCGGAATTTTAATGGACACTAATGGTTTTAAAGCGCGGACATCGGCGGCGACCTTTAAAGCTGCAATGAACCTAAAAGATTTTGGGGCCGACAACTCAATTGCCGACAGTTATTTAAAGGATGAGTTTGAAGAATTTGTTCTAAAAACCAAAATAATGTCAACGATAGAAAGCCCTTATTTTGGAATAATAATTGCAACAGCGCCAACCAATCAAGCCATCGGTAGGACCATGCTAGCTAAAGTTGGTCAAGAACTAATTAGTGTCAAGGGAGTACGCGCTGTCTTTGTTGTTGGAAATATTAGTGATAAAGTGGTAGGTATTAGCGCCCGCTCTAATGGCACCGTTAATGTTCAATTGATTATGGAAAAAATGGGTGGTGGCGGACATCATAGCGCTTCAGCCACACAAATAAGTAACGAAAAAATAGAAAACGTTTTAGCGGATCTTAAGAGAATTCTAGGTCTTTATATCAATGATATAACTTGGAAGGAACCAGGGTATTAATAAAAGAAACATTTATTTAATAATGTACCGAAAAACAAGGACAAATCAAATATAAAAGAATCCGCTTGTTAACTAGCTAGAAAGGAGAAAAAAGTATGGAAGTAATCTTATTACAGGATGTAAAAAATGTTGGTAAAAAAGGCGAAATTGTTAAAGTCGCTGATGGTTACGCCCGCAACTTTTTGCTAGCTCGTAAAATGGCGGTTCCCGCCTCGGCTAAAGGGATTGCGATTAAAAACAAGCAAGACCAAGAAGAACAAGAAAGATATAAACAAGCAAAACAAGAGGCTGGTGAATTAAAAAACAAACTAGAAGAAACAACTGTTGTTATTTATGCGACAGCCGGGAAGGAAGGAAAGATGTTTGGGGCAATTTCCGCCAGACAAATCTGTGATGAAATTAAAAAACAACATGGTTATGATGTTGATAAAAAGAAATTTATTGGTGAAAACAGCATCAAAGTTTTAGGAACAACAGTTTTGGAAAACGAATTATTCAAAGGTGTTGTAGCCAAAATAAAAGTTGATGTGCGGGCCAAAGAGTAAAGGTGGTAGAGTATGGCATTAGAATATCCTTATAGCGAACAAGCCGAACGCGCTGTTTTGGGCTCAATGATTATGGATGGAGACGCGGTCATTATTGGGGTGACTACTCTTTATGACGATGATTTTTACAATCCTAAATATCAAAAAATTTATAAAGCCATTCAAAACATTTATAATCGTAATATCGCGGTTGATATAACGACATTAACCAATGAACTCGATGACATGAAGTGTTTAGAGGAAATTGGCGGAGTACCAACCCTTGTTGATATTACGGAAAACGTGGTGATTAATAACACCCAGTATTATATTGATGTTTTGAAAGACAAGACCAACCTCCGCCGCTTTGCTAAATTTTTAGAACAAACTTATAACGATTTTAATCAAAAAAGCAAGGGAGATGTTAATGAATATTTGAACACAATTGAACAAGAAACATTGATTATTACCCGCAGTCGACATATTGGCGGCTTTCAAACCGCAGAAGATGTGATTAACAGATTATCGGAAAAAATATCCAAAAATACATATTCAGGAATTACTGGTGCGGACACGGGTTACCCAGCTTTAAACAGCATTATTCAAGGATGGCAACCAGGAGATTTAATTATTTTGGCGGCAAGGCCAGGGGTAGGAAAATCGGCTTTGGCCTTAAACTTTGCTTATAACACTGCTAAAAAAACCGGAAAAACAGTGGGCTTTTTCAGTTTAGAAATGCCGGCCGAACATATGATTCAAAGAATGATTGCTGCTTGTGGTTTAATCGCTAACGACAAACTTAAAAGTTTAAATTTTGATAGTAGAGATCTTTTGAAGTTCCAGACAGCAGCTAAAGATTTATCAAAATTAAAAATCTTTATCGATGACACACCGGGACTCAAACTTTTAGATGTTCAAGATAAAGCTCGTAAATTAAAAACATCAAGCAATGATCTTTGCCTTATTATCATTGACTATTTAAATTTACTATCAATTGGTGGCAAAAACGAAAGCCGTCAACAGGAAGTTGCCCAAATATCTAGAGGCCTAAAAGCTTTAGCGCGGGAACTAAAAGTTCCAGTCATTGCTTTAGCTCAATTATCGCGGGATGTTGAGAAAAGGATGGGAAAGTCAAACATAGGCGTTCGTCCCAATCTGTCAGATTTAAGAGAATCGGGAGCAATTGAACAAGACGCGGATATTGTTATGTTCATCTACCGTGAAGATTATTATAAAAAAGGCGATGAAGAAGTTACTGATGATAATGTACCGGTAGAGTTAATTATTGATAAACACCGCCAAGGTGCTCGAGGCAAAATAGATCTTGTTTTTTCGAAAAGCCATTCAAGGTTTACAGGAACCAATCAATACTCGTTACGTAGAGAAGGAGACAAATAGTGCGCTTTTATCTACTAGCAAGTGGATCTTATGGTAATGCTACGCTTATTGAATTCAAACAAGCAACAATTTTAGTGGATGTTGGTTTAGGAATTCTTGAGTTAAGAAGAAAATTAAAAACCCTAGGCTATAAGCTTGATGATATCGATGCGATTTTTATTACACACGAGCATTCAGATCATATTAAAGCTATAAAACATGTAGATTTAGAAAAGGTTTATGCGACAAAGGAAACACTATATCCACGGCGATGTAATTTTGTTGAGCCTTTTAGAATGTTAGAGTTTAAGGGAATTAAAATTTTCCCTATTCCCATATCTCATGATGTACAAAATGGAGTTGGCTATGTTTTTGATGACGGGGAGGAAAGTTTGGTCTATTTAACCGATACCGGTTATATTAGTAGTAAGGTGCAGCCCTTTTTAGTTAATGCCACCCATTATATTTTTGAAAGCAACCATGATGTGGAAATGCTTTTGAGAACAGATCGTAGTTTTTATTTAAAACGGCGAATTTTATCGGATTCAGGGCATCTATCAAATGAAGATTGTGGCGAGATGTTGAGTCTAGTAATCGGTGATTTAACAAAAAGTATTACTTTATCTCATTTGAGCGAGGATGCAAATACCCCTCAAAAAGCAGTAAAAACGGTTTCTAAAATTCTTATTGATAAGGGCTTTGATCTTAAAAAAATAAAACTTCAAGTGGCAAAACGCTATGACATAACAAAAGGAGGAAGTTTTGATGAATAAAATGAAAAAAAACTTTTGGGTTCTCGTTTTAATCTCTCTTTTAACTTGCTCTTTTTTAGCCTGTTCTAGAAAGAAAGATGCCCAAGAAGTGCCAAAAAAAGAAAGTCAGGATTTAGCGCTTCAACAATTAACTTCTTCCTATCGAGATGTTTACCAGGATGTGTTGAAAGGAACAGTTGTTGTCTATAACTATACCATTTACAATGGTGTGGAGGTTTTAACAAGTTCTGGTAGCGGTTTTATTTATCACGAAGATGAGAGCTATTATTATTTGATAACCAACCAGCATGTAATAGATAAAAGTGTTGCAGTACGTGTTGTTTTTTATAATCGAGCTTTAGTTCAAGTCAAGGTTTTAGGTCAAAACGCCAATCAAGATGTAGCGGTTCTTAGAGTTGAAAAAAGCAGAACACCAGCAGGGGTCAAGGTTTTAAATTTAGGAGAGCGAAGTCTATTTGCTAACCCAGAGGTTGGAGAAGCAACTTTTGCTGTTGGAACACCAGGACAAACGCAATTTTATAACAGCCTATCAGTTGGTGTGGTTGCGGGGATCAATCGAGTAATCGGTAATGAGGCAGTTGAAAGCATCCAAAAAGAAAAACATGGGATTCAAATAGATTTAGCTATTAATTCAGGCAACTCTGGCGGACCGCTGTTTAATGCGGCGGGGGAAGTAATTGGAGTTAATACTCTGAAATTATATTTTTCCTCAGGGGACAACAATGATACAGAGGGGCTAAATTTTGCTTTGCCAATTCACGACATGTATTTAGTGGCCGAAAAGATTCGTAATAGTTTTGTAGAAAACGTGAAAAACGGCGTTTTTGAACCAGCAGATTTAAGTTCAAATAATCGTTACCAATCAGTTGCCTTGACCAATTATGCTTTGCGTCAAAAATATGGTATTACCACAAATCAGGGTGTGCTTGTTATTAGCCAAAGCAGCGATTCAGTCTTGGGTTGCAATGATTACTCAATTATTAAAGAAATAAAAGGTTATCCAGTAAAATCAACAGTTGACTTACGCCGCGTGCTTTATGAATGTCAACCAAATGAAAGCGTTAAACTTAAAATATTAGAATATAACAATGGTTATAGCGAGATTGAAAAGAATGTCAATCTTATAAAATATCGGGGGTAGATAAAATGAAAAAACATCGAAAAGTTTTAAAATTATTATTCATCAGTCTTGGGTTATTAATTTTTACAGGCTGTAATTCTTTCTTTGGTAGTTATACTTCGTCTTCGGGCAGCACAACTACCCAAAACAGTGATGGAACGGTTACGATTTGCGATGTGGCCTCGGTTACACAAGGGGCAACAACCTCGGTTTCTTCGTTTGCAAGAATGAGCAGACGTAGCAAGACTGTTTACAACCAAGTGTCAGAATCCACCATAATTATTTCAGCTTGTTATACTGTTAGTAATCAGGAATATTTAATGATGACCTCAGGTTTTATTATTGATAAAGAGGCAAAAGATAGTGAAACCTATACCTATTATGTCACAACTAGCGCCTCTGGCATTTTTTATCGTTATATTAAATCCATTTCACCGATGGGCTTTGATATTGAAAAAGACACAACGGTGGTTCGTGAGGGCGATTTTGAATTTATTATGGCCGATGGTAATCGATACATGGGCCTTTTAGTTGGTTTTAATGATGATATTGATGTCGCGGTTTTTAAATTTGATTCACCCTGTGATTATGAGGTTTTAACCTGGGGGGACTCACAAACTTTATCAATTGGGGATCCTGTCTCTTCAATTGGAACACCAGTATTGGGATCGGGGACTTTGTTTAACACCTATGTTTCTGGCTATGTTTCTGGTCAAAATCGTTTATCATCAGTTAAATATCAATCAACTTACAATGGAACGACTTATAGTGCTGATTTTTTAAGTTTGCCGTCTTTCCAATTTGATGCGCCGATTAATGGCGGAATGGAGGGAGGACCAGTTTTGAATGCTGCTGGTGAAGTTATCGGTATGAACGCCTACCGTTATAGTGAAAGTGAAGGTAAGTATGAATCTCTTTCTTTTGCTATTGAAGGCAATATTGTAAAAAATGTCAGTCAAGAAATTATTGAAAAGGGCTCTTATAAAAAACCAGTAGTTGGAGTAACGGTTACAAATTTTGATTCTTTATTAAATTATGAGTGGAGTGCCACATACGGAGTCACTCGGGGATTATATATTGTTTCAGAGTTGCATGGCATCGCTTCTCAAGATGGCGTCGCAAGTGGCGGAGCTGCAGAAGAAGCAGGGATGAAATCGGCAGAGGTTATTATTAAACTAAATATTAATGGAATAGAGCACGAAATCATTAATTTAGCTTCCCTGAGTTCTTTGTTGTATCAAATAGAGTTAAGCGATACTTTAATTATTACAACCAAAGATGCTAATGGGATCACAAAAACTTATAATTTAGTGACGGCCTCATTATGGAAATAAAAATCATAGCCGTTGGTAATTTAAAGGAAAAATATTGGAAAGAAGCTAGCAACGAATATGCTTTGCGTCTTTCAAAATATACAAAAGTTCAAATAATTGAAATTGATGAAGCAAAAGTTTCTAGCGAAACAGGAGCTTATCTTGAAAAAGCCAAGGACGAAGAAGGGCAAAGAATACTTAAAAAAATCAAGGCCAATGAACAAGTAGTTTTATTAGATTTAGAAGGACAAAAATTAAATTCTTTAGAGCTGGCTAAACAAATTGAACAAATCTTTATTAAAACTTCCACTATTGTTTTTATTGTTGGAGGTTCTTATGGTGTCAGTCAAGCAGTTAAACAACGCGCTGATTTAATAATGAGTTTTTCTAATTTAACTTTCCCTCATCAATTATTTCGGGTAATACTCTTAGAACAACTTTATCGTAGTTTTAAAATTATCAATAACGAAAAATACCATAAATAAGAGGAAAAGAAATGTTAAGAGTAAGCAATTTAAAAATTGAAAAATTAAATGGCAAAACCCTTGTTGAGAATCTGTCGTTTGTTCTTAATGAAGGCGATCGCATTGCTGTTATTGGAGAAGAGGGTAATGGGAAAAGTAGTCTTCTAAAAATTTTGGCCGGCGAAAAAGTAGATGATTACTTGTCCTTTGAAGGAGAAATTGAAAACAAGGGCGAAAGAATCGGCTATTTAAAACAATTTTTAAATAAAGAAGAAGAAAAATTAAGTATCTAAGGTTTTTTTGAACAAAGCAAAATTTGTAACGATAAATTCGCTGATTTTTATTATTTATGGTCTTATTTTAATTTGGCTAAAGAACCATTAGAGATCAATCAACAAATTGGTCTTTTAAGTGGTGGGGAAAAAATAAAAGTCCAGATAATTAAACTTCTTTTGCAAGAACCAAGTCTAATAATTTTAGATGAACCAACTAACGATTTAGATTTAAGAACTTTAATCTGGTTAGAAGAGTTTATTAAAGATTTTAAAGGTGGCGTTATTTTCGTGTCGCATGATGAAACTTTATTAGAAAATACAGCCAACGCCATCATTCATTTAGAGCAACTAAAAAGAAAGCAAAAAGCAAAAACAGTATTTGCTTCCTGCACCTATCGTCAGTATTTAGAAAAACGCTCTTTGTATATTGATAGGCAAAATAAATTATCGGCCAAAGAGCAAAAAGAAAGGCAGAAAAAACAAGAGATTTTAAGAAGACTTCATAGTAGAGTTGAATTTGAATTAAATCAGGCGGTTCGTTCACCAACCGTTGGGCGTCTACTAGCTAAGAAAATGCGTAATATTAAAGCCCAGGAAAAAAGATTGGAAAAGAATAAGCCAACAGAGAAGATTGAAAGCGAAGAAGCGATTAACATCTTTTTTGATCCTGTTGAAAAAATTCCACCTAAAAAGCGGGTAATAGAATTTGTAAGTATAGGCATGTCTATTGGCGAAAGAGAATTATGTGAAAATGTAGAATTCAGTTTATATGGTCCAGAAAAGGTTGTTATTATTGGTGACAACGGTGTTGGGAAAACAACATTAATTTATAAATTATTGAAGGTACTCAGTTATACCCCAGGGATTATAGTGGCTTACATGCCTCAAAATTACAATGAACTTTTGGCTGAAAATTATACGCCAACACAGTATTTAAGTGCCATGATGGGTCAAGAAAAAGAAACCATCACTAAAATTCACCAATATTTAGGGGCATGTAAA